>JACRDF010000031.1 GCA_016212925.1 Desulfomonile tiedjei | reverse complement strand
CGAAGAAGAGTTCAAAAAGGAACTCGAACAGTACATCTACTACTACAACAACCTAAGACCGCATCAAGCCCTAGGGGGGAAAACTCCCCTAGAATTCCTCGAGTCTTGTCCACGAATTACTTGACACGTACAGCAATGACATGGTTCGCGCGTGCGGTCTCCCCCGCAAGATTAAACAGTTATTGCTCTCCCATTCGGTCGACATCTTCGGCAAGGACTATGACCACGTGCTGGTGAAAGAAGGCATCCTTGTCGGTTTGGTCGTAATTAAGAAGTCTGCGCCATTACGGTTTCGACCACAGTCTTGACGCTCGCCAGGACCTTTCCCCCAAAGCGGTATGCCAAGGCGGATTCGAGCATAGGCTCGTCGATCACGGTCTGCATCTTGGCTATGACCGCGAGGGCGGCCACGGCCCAATCCTGGCCCTTCAGGCCCAGTGCCTTGAAGTCAACTTCCCGGACTTTGGCCTTGGTTTCCGGAATTGCTACGCCGGATGCCTGAATCACGAGCGTGCTCTCGTCGGCGCCGGCAAAAACGTTTTTACGGCGCGCCACGCCTTCCGGGGCCAAAGCAAGAATCACTGAAGGTAGGCCGATCTCCGGGTAATCAATTTCCGCGGGGGACAGGATCAGTTCGGTAATCGAGGGGCCTCGGAGCACTGTGATGTCGTAGTCGTTCTTCTGAGTCACGTACAGGCCGGCCGACATCGCTGCCATCCCGAGAAGTTCGCCGGCAGTAATTACCCGCTGGCCCGCGGAGCCAAGGATAATCACGTCCTGGCGTCCCTCTCCGGCTGGTTTGAGAGCAGCTTCTATGGCTATGGGGGCCTTCGCTCGCACTTGTTGGCGTGCCAACTCTCGATAAGCTCGGCCGTACTCGGGCCGGGTATTGGTCGGTACCGGGCCGTTTGCTTGGCCATTTCGGGCCAGGTCTGCCTCGATCATCCCCGGTGTCAACTTGTTTCTTTTTGTATACCGGCCCGGGCATATGCCGAGGATCTCCACTATGGAAAACCCGTCAAACACGATGGCTTCTTCAATGGTTTTGTCCAGGCCCTTTTGATAGCCCGAAACCGAAGCAACATAGGGTGCGCCGGCCGCGGTGGCGACTGAATGCAGATCCAGGGGCCTATCCAACCGGTTCAGAAAACCCGAGGCGACTTCGGCCTCACTTGGAGTGGTGGAGGAACACTGTCCGCCTGTCATGCCGAAGTTGAAGTTGTTGAGCACCAGCAATGTGATGTTCACATTTCTCCGGCAAGCGGCCAATAGGTGGGCTCCCCCTATTCCTAGGCCACCGTCACCCATGGTCGCGACCACTTGCAGTTCGGGGCGACAAAGCTTTATCCCCGCAGCGTACGTGAGAACGCGACCGTGAAGGCCGTGAAGCGCGTGGGTGTTGAAAAAGGTATCGAACAGACCTGAGCAACCGATGTCACTGACCAGGCAAATCCGGTTTCCTTCGAGGCCCATATTTTGAAACGCCTTGTCCAAGGCTCGAACTACAATCTCATGCCCGCACCCGGGGCAGAAAACCGGCGGTCGGCTTTTGTTCAACAGACTAGTCAATTACCGCCTCCATGATCTGTGACGGGCTGATGAGCTTGCCATCCATCCCTCCGGTGAATTCGACGTTGTGGTGATTGAGGATACGAGCTACTTCCAGCACATACTGTCCCTGATTCATTTCCACGACCAGAACTCTTTTGATGCTGTCGGCCGCACGGCAAATAACGCTTTCCGGCACCGGATACAACGTCTTGAGCACCAGCAGGCTCGCCTTTCGGCCTGTTTTGTTTAGCTCACGGCATGCCAGCCGAGCGGCCCGTGAAGTGATGCCGTACGTGACCACAAGCGTCCGGGCGCCCTCGACCGGTTCCTCGTGGTAATAGCTGAATCGGTCGGCATTTGCCGTCAGTTTTCTCTCCAACCTTTCATTGGCAGCTCGTATGGCCGCCGGGTCTGTGGTTATGTACCCGTTTTCTCCGTGGGTGGACGATGTTTGGCGCACCACGGTCTTGGCCCCAATGGGCAGGAAATAGGGCACGCCGGAATCCGGCGCAGGCCGAAAAGGGACAAAAGGCATCCCCTCCTGTGCCGGGAGCCTATTGATTATAGGTACTCTCTCCAGTTCGGCAAAATTCACCGTTTCACCGGTCAGGCCGATCTCTTTGTTGGAAGCGATGAACACGGGACACCGGTACTGCTCCGCGAGATTGAAAGCGTGCATGGTTATCGGGAAACAGTCGGCCACATCCGCGGGCGCGAGCACGATCACGGGCAGTCCGCCGGAGCTTCCCCAGCGCATGAATTGAATGTCACCGTCCGCGCCCTTGGTAGCGGACCCGGTGGATGGCCCCAAGCGCTGGACGTTTACGATAACCACCGGGATTTCCGATCCTATGGCAAACGAGATGTTTTCACTGTACAGGCTAATTCCGGGACCGGACGTGGCGGTCATGGCCTTCCAGCCTGCCATAGACGCTCCGAGGCAATAGCCGAGCGAGGCTATTTCATCCTCTCCCTGAAGCACAATTCCCCCTTCGGGAGGCAGAATTCGGAGCATACTGTTGTAGATCGTTGTCGCCGGTGTAATCGGATAACCCGCGAAAAAGCGGCAGCCGGCCTCATAAGCGGCCCAGGCAATAACCTCGTTACCCTCCATTAAGGTCAAACCCATAATTGGACTCCGAGCGGATTCATGTTCTTCGCATTAGTTCATCGGGCAGGCTAATCTTCACTCTCCAGAGTTGCCCCGGGGCGTTTTCGCCCGAAGTGAGGTACGAGAGGGATTAAAAGCAAAATCAGGCCGATCCCCAGACACACTGCTGAAATAGGCCTTGTCACGAAAATGCCGAAGCTGCCCTTGGATATGAGCAGGGATTGTTTGAGTGAATACTCCAGCAGAGGCCCGAGAACGAAGGCTAAAATGAACGGCGGGGCCTCGTACTTGAATTTTTTCATGAGATAGCCGATCACCCCGAACACGAGCATGAAGAAGATGTCCATCACGCTGTTCGAGATGGTGTAACTGCCTATCAGACAGAATAGGACTATGACAGGCATCATAATAGCATAGGGGACCTTCAGAAACTGGACCCACATCCCCACTAAGGGCAAATTCAAGACCAGGAGCATGACGTTCCCGAGGTACATGCTGGCCACCACGCCCCAAAAGACCTCCGGGTGCTGGGTGATAAGGAGCGGACCCGGTGTCACTCCATGAATAATTAGAGCGCCGAGCAGCATAGCCATGACCACATTCGAGGGTAGGCCCAGGGTAAGCAACGGGATAAACGCGGACTGTGCCGCTGAGTTGTTGGCTGCCTCGGGCGCAGCCACTCCCTCGATCATACCGGTCCCGAACTCATCCCCGCGCGGGGAAAACCTTTTTTCCACAGCGTACGCGACGAACGAGGACAGGACCGCCCCACCACCAGGAAGGATCCCCAGGAAGAAACCGACCAAGGTCCCTCGGACAAGGGCCCATTTGCACCTGATCCAGTCTTCCAAAGTAGGAAGGAGCCCTTTGACTTTGGTTTTGAATATCTCCAAATCTATCTTGGTTTCAAGATTGAGTAGTACTTCCGAGATGCCGAAGAGTCCCATGACGACCGGAACGAGGCCAACGCCATCCATGAGTTCCATGGTCCCGAAGGTGAATCGGGTTGTTCCCGACACTACGTCCTGCCCGACCGCTCCCACGATGAGACCGAAGCAAGCCATCATTAGAGATCTGATCATGGAGGTGGATGACAGGAATGTCAGGACGACCAGACCCAGGCACATCAGGGAGAAGTATTCGGGAGGGCCGAAACGCAATGCAAATCCGACCAACGGCGGCGCGAGCAACGTCAGCCCGAGGATTCCCACCGTGCCGGCGATAAAAGAGCAGAACGCAGCCATGCCCAAGGCCGCGCCGGCCCGCCCTGCGCGGGCCATGCGATACCCGTCCAGGCACGTCATCACCGAAGCCGCTTCCCCGGGTATGTTGACCAGGATAGAGGTGGTCGATCCCCCGTACATGGCTCCGTAATAGATCCCGGCCAGCATGATAACGGCTGAAACGGGCTGTACCTGAAAGGTGACGGGCAAAAGAAGGGACATGGCCGCGGTCGGCCCCAGCCCCGGCAACACCCCCACCATTGTGCCAATCAAGCAGCCCAGAAAACAATAGAACAGGTTGATCGGCTGCAGGGCAACCTGAAAGCCCAGGGCGAGCTGAGTCAAAACGTCCATGGTGCCTCCATACAGCGACCATGAATCATGGCTAAAAAACCAGAATTCCTGATGGCAATCTTACGTCCAGCAATAGGACAAAGAAAACGTAAACAGCGGCCAATGACAAGATGCTTGCCAATAGCACTACGTGCCAACGGTACGGTTCAACCGCCCGAAACAGAAAGAGCAAGAGCAAGAACGTGCAAAGGAAAAACCCCAAGGTGTTGAGCAGAGCCACGTACAGCAAGAGGGTCAGTATCACCAGACCCAGTTTGAGGATCTTCACCCCTGCCCACACAGATGGCTCTTCCTTAGCCTTCTCGGTGGCAGTTTGGACCAGCGAAATCAACGAAAGAAGGCCAAGGAGTACACCGGCCCAGAACGGTAGAAAACCCGGGCCCGGACTCGTGAATTCCCCTATCCCCAGACTCCAGGACTCCACACACACAGCCACCGCCAGGACCAACCAGAAGCCATCAGCTATCAAATACTGCTTTGTCAAAGCTAGCGCCTCACACGATTGAGCCTCGTTCTCATCCAGCGTAAGCATTCACCGGGCTAACTGCGCCTTGGCGTGGTACGCATGGCGAACTTGGAGGGAGATAGGGCTTGCGGACCTGCCGAGAACTTTCATCAGCGTCCCGGCAGGGTTGGCCGGTGGATTTTTGGGCAACCTGTTGGGGGTACCGGTTTTTTGACGGCACTGCAAGTACTGCGGGGCCGCCCCTCCAAACCTCCCCCATCGAGATTTCGAGCCCTTATGGCTATCTTGCTGATCGGTTATCAAACCCGCTGTGGGCTACCGAACGCTCTGTTGCTTGCGACGGCTATTCCTTCTTGATGAACTTCTTGACGTGATCACCAGCCTCAACGTAGGCGTCTGCCCAGAACTTCGCGTAATCATTGCCGTCCTGATACAGGACCGGCAACTCATAACTTTCCATGGTGGATAGGAACGCCGGGTCTTCCATCGCCTTCTTGAACCCGTCATGTAGGGTCTTGACCACTTCTTTGGGCATGTTCTTAGGGCCGAAAATCCCGAAGGGCGAATTATGCACCACCTTGTAGCCTAGTTCAGCCACGGTCGGGGCATCCGGAAAAGCCTTGATCCGTTTGTCTGCGAAAACGGCCAACACACGAACTTGCCCGGCCTGGGCCAAGGGCACCCAGCCTGATGTAGTGGACATGAAATCCACGTGGCCCCCCAAAACCGCTGCGGATGATTCCTGGTCTCCTTTGGAGGGAATATGAGAGAGCTTAATACCGGTGTTGTAGGCCAACTCCTCCATGGCCACGTGGCCGCCTGTGCCCACCCCGGAGGCCATGTACGTCAGTTTACCCGGATTGGCTTTTGCATGAGCCACCAACTCTCCCAAATCCTTGAACTGAGAGTCGCTTTTCACCACTATGCCGTACAAATACCCACCGACCCGGATGATGGGAGTGAGGTCTTTAACCGTGTCAAAGGGCAATTTATTTATATACGAGTTCCGAAGCAGGCTGGTCACGGCTACGGACAGGAGATAACCATCCGGCTTCTTGCCTACGATGCTCCCTACACCTACGGCGCCTCCGCCTCCACTCTTGTTTTCGACGATTACGGGTTGCCCCAGGTGTTTCTTGGCTGCTTCGGCCAACGCGCGTATGGCTACGTCCGTAGACCCGCCTGCCGGGTACGGAACGATCACGGTGATCGGCTTATCCGGAAAGCCCGCGGCCAGTCCAACGGCAGGACACAAGGCAAGCGCACACAAGAGCACTGCCAAAGTCAACATCCAACTCGCAGATCTCATGACTACACCTCACCACAATGTCTCTTTGTCGGGAGCAGAAGTCGTGACCCCAAATCGCGCAAAACCTACCTCTTCAGCGATTGGCGAGCGTTCTGACCAGTAGTCTGACGACTTCCCGGACCAATGGGAGGGATCGCATCGCGGCGGATCTTGTTCCGAACACTGAATCGGTTGCGGCAGCCGGTGAAAATCAGCAGGGGTGACGCGGGTCCAGCCTACTCACAGGCGTTCCGCGTGTCAAGGCTTATTGTGGCCCGGAATCCGCGATTCGCCAATGCCTTCACTCTCCTGTCTCTGCCCTCAATTTCATGCTGGAAAGGACGAAGCCCCTGTGCCATACTCTTTTCATCCCACAAGAAAAACGAGGTTCTTCATTTCTGCGCGGCCCACGATCAGGGCCGCCGGTGTCAATCAATTGTGATAGGGCAAAGGAATTACTGAAATGTCCAGAATAGGCATAGCTGCCGATCACGGAGGCTTCAGACTCAAAGAGGAGATATCGGCCAGACTCAAATCCGCGGGACACACTGTACTGGATTTCGGGGCCGCTGACCTTCAAGACACGGACGATTATCCCGATTTCGTAATTCCTCTGGCTCAGGCCGTGGCTAGTGGAGAAGTAGAACGCGGCATCGCAGTATGTGGTAGTGGGGTCGGCGCCTGTATCGCGGCCAACAAGATCTCGCATGTCAGAGCCGCCTTGGTCCATGAAACATTTTCGGCTCATCAGGGAGTGGAAGACGATAACATGAATCTCATTTGTCTCGGCGGCCGTGTGGTCGGCTCTTCCCTGGCCTGGGAATTGGTTGAAGCTTTTTTGAATGCTGAATTTACAGGAGCGGAACGCCACAAAAGACGCCTTGCCAAAATAAGCGCACTGGAAAGGTGAAAACCGAACGCTTACTGTCATCGGATAACGGCCAAATAAGAAAAGAGAATTTGCGGCAACGGCTACATGCGGAATGACTATTCGCGTCTTTTCGGATACTGAAGAACTTAGCAAAGCTGCGGCTGACCTCTTCGTGCAGTCTTCCCGGGATGCTGTCGCTGCAAAGGGTCGTTTTTCCGTGGCGCTTTCCGGCGGCGGTTCTCCCCGCGAGACCCACCGAATGCTGGCCCAATCACCGCACCGGGAAAAGGTACCGTGGGAAAAAGTGCACGTGTTCTGGGGTGACGAGCGGTGCGTGGCTCCAGGCGATCCTAGACATAATGCCACAACCGCTTTTGAGGACATGTTGAACCATGTTCCCGTGAAGACAAATCATATCCACGCCATTTCGTGCAACGAATCACCCGGAACCGCGGCCGAAGCATACGACTCCTTGCTTCGCGACTTTTTCAAGGATACTCCGACGAGCTTTGATCTGATCTTCCTGGGGTTGGGGCAAGACGGCCATACAGCTTCGCTTTTTCCTCACAATCCTGTCTTGGACGAAAAGGAAAGATGGGCAAAAGAGGTCTTTGTTCCGGAACAGAGGATGTATCGTGTGACTCTGACCGCGGCTGTCATTAACAGGGCGGATTATGTCGTGTTCCTGGTTTATGGCGATGGCAAATCGCAGGTGCTGCGAGATGTTCTGGAAGGACCGCATGCCCCCCAATTGCTGCCCGCTCAGTTGATAAGACCGGCCAAAGGAAAATTGCTTTGGCTCGTGGACGAATCAGCAGCCTCCAAATTGACGACCATACCCCCTAAAGGCTGAACAGAAGGACTAAAGGAGATTACGCAAGAAGACTCGGTGAGGTGGTGTTTGGCTGGTCAGCTCAGGTACGCGGGGAGGCTCGGGAGATTTCAAAAGGCGATCTCTCCATGGGGAATGAACGGAGGACCGGATTTCCAGCGACCGCGCTCCGCGATCTCGGTGGCCTATGACGTGAGGGAGCTGTTGCTTCCTCGGGTAAAGCGTCCCTGAGCAAGTAAATTGTACCACGCCATGGAAAAAATATTGCAGGCTCGCGCTCGATTCTGTACACTGAAAGTGGTACCCCCTTTGCCCCGTGATTGTTTTCTTTCTCACTAGTAATGAAGATCTTGCGCAATTAATTGGGGGCGTTGATCTGTTCCTTTGGTTTTGAGCGCAGGGTAAACCGGCCATTGGGTCATCGGGTGCATGGATGAAAATAACGATGTTGGAAATTTTCTAGAGCAAAGATTCCTGTTCTCACGAATTTGAAGGGGGCTCTTGATTATGCTCCCCGTCGCTTCCACGGCCCGCATCGGCCAAAAGTGAACAACGGCATCATTTGGATTTTGAGGGGGACAAGCTTGATCCACAAAGCCATCAAGCCTTTCTGATCCGAAACAATACGGTGTGGGGGGGCTGAATCGCGGGCAGTGGAATGCCGGCCGGCTAATGGTTTGTCTGGCGAGCATGGATTTCGCTCTCTCATATGGCGGCAATTGAGCGTATCACCCGGATGAGCAGGAGGCGACCATGGGCATGTATGACGTTTTTGTGGTGGCAAAGAATGGAGCGTTGGCCGCAGTCAGAGGAACCACATACACCGTGCAACAAGGCATTGAATTATATGCAACCGTCGGAACATCCTCCGACTATGCCTATTCACGCCATTTAGCGGACCCATCCAAACCGAAAGTCATAGGATTTACCGTCGAATTCAGCAAACGAGGATTCATCCCGCCTTTTTCGGAAATGCAGATGATTATCAAGGAAATCAATGCTGCGGTGATGGAGCTGTGCTGGATCGCCTGTGCCGACGTGCTGCGGCCATAAGTTACTAAACCTGACATCGGGGCTATACGAAGGCCCCACAACTTCTTCAGGGGGGAAAGACAATGCCTGGATTGTATTCGAAGGTTTTCAGAATCGTCGTGGCTTTCATGGCAGCGTTCTTGATTATGTCGGGGATGGCTTCGGCGGCCGACGAAAAATCTGCTCCCAATCTGTTCGAGCAGATCCCGGCAGACCTCAAGGCCATGCCTCCGAGCGTGGACGAAGGGCTCGCCAAGATCAAACAAAACAAGATGGTTGTAGGCATCAACGTTGTGAAGATAAATCCTGCCGTATTCGACAATAAGAGGATTAATCTCAATGTGCCTGCGGCTCCGGGAGTGGTGGCGGAAACCGCCGAAGTAACTAAACGCGCGCCGAACGATTTTACGTGGATCGGGAAGTTTCCCGAACCCACGGGTGATGCGGTCATGGTCGTGAAGAACGGGCAGGTGACTGGATCAATACGAGCGGGCGCCGCATTGTACAGGGTTTGGCCTCTGGGCGAAGGACAACATGCCGTGGTTCAGATCGACCAATCGAAATTCCCGAAAGAGCATCCGCCCAGCTTTGAAAAGATCGTGCCCGGCACATTGCCGCCTCAAGACAAGAAAAGCGATCAGCCGAGCGGGCCACGGATCGTTACGGCACTGGTGGCGTATACCCCCGCTGCCGCGGCTCAGGTTCCCGGTCCCATGGAGTCATTGATCAACCTGGCCGTGGCGGAAGCCAACCAATCCTACGTCAATAGCCAAATAAACCTTAAATTGGAACTCGTTAATACCCTCAAGGTAAACTATCAGGAGAGCGGCTCATTCGATCAGGATTTGGACCGCTTCATGGGGAAATCGGACGGTTTCATGGACGAAATCCACGGGTTGCGGGATCAGCATAAGGCCGACCTCTGCGTTCTGGTCATCAACGACAACGCTTACTGCGGGTTGGCGGCAGCCATTCTCGCCAAGCCTGAATCCGCCTTTTGCGTCGTGTACCATGACTGTGCAACGGGTTACTATTCTTTTGCACACGAGATCGGGCATTTGCAGGGAGCCAGGCACAACCCTGAAATGGACCCCTCGACACAGCCTTTTCCTTACGGCCACGGGTACTATGTCAATCCCAATTGGCGATCCATCATGTCCTATGCAAACCCGTGCAACTGTCCTCGGATTCAATACTGGTCAAACCCTAATGTGCAATTCCAGGGCGCAGCGATGGGCACCCCTGACAAGAACGATAATGCGCGTGTTATCAACGAGACAGCTCAATACATTTCCGGATTTCGGCAATAAGCGGTCAGTTCGGTGGTGGTGGTGGGCCGGCGGACCATCGCCTCCGGGTTCTCGTTAATAGGACATCATTGGCAATTACCGTGAGAAGGGCAACCGTGACGGAAGACATAACACTTAGAGGATCTATTAATCTTGCGAAAGAGCCTCCCGTTATCCGAGTGGAGGGTTCGCTCATTGTCTATCGAGATGATGATGTCGTCGAGATCAGCCGAATCGAGGCAGACGCGAGCGAGCCATCGGTTCTTTCGTTACGGCTGAGAGTGATCGAAGGCTCTTTTCCCATGAAGGGTGTTGTCCGTCATTGGATCTATGAGGAGGGAGGTGAGCACGTCAGAAATTACAATCGCGTAAGCGTTCAGGACCTGAAGAGCGGAACACGAACAATTGCAGTCCGTGTGCTCAAGTCAAATTACCGGCCAAAACAGAAAGGATAACACCCCATGAAAGAAAAGTACGTGATTTTGCGAAAGAGCGGGGCGTTCATGACTCGAAGTGCCTTTGCAGGCCCGACTGCCTTGACCCTGGAAATGCCGTTGGGTGCGCCTTCTCTGAAAATGGATGTGGACGAGGTCACAAAAAAAGACATCAAATTGCTCCAGCGTGACCAAGGTGTATTGGGCGCGGCTCCGGTTATGCCCATGAAACTGATAGAGCCTCTAAATGTCACGGATGTGGCGGCCCCATCCGGAGAACAGGTCGCATGGGGAGTCAAGGCTGTTCGGGCGGATACATCTCCGTTTACCGGTGACGGGATCGTTGTCGCGGTGCTTGATACCGGAATCGATGCGACGCACCCGGCTTTCGCAGGGGTCGAGCTAATCCGCGAAGACTTCACCGGTGAAGGTGTTGACGACAGTCATGGTCACGGCACTCATTGCGCGGGCACTATTTTTGGTCGAGACGTAAACGGATTCCGCATCGGGATTGCTCCGGGAGTAAAGAAAGCCGTCATAGGCAAAGTCCTTGGAAGAGAAGGAGGTTCTACCGAACAAATCTGGAAGGCCGTTCAATGGGCTGTCGAAAAAGGAGCCAATGTGGTCTCCATGTCTTTGGGTATGGATTTCCCGGGATTGGTAAAAATCATGATAGAGCAGGGCATCCCGCCGGAACCTGCTGCCTCACGAGCATTGGAAGGTTATCGGGCCAATGTCCTTCTATTCGAGAACTTGGCTCGATTCGTAGACTCCCAGGCCAGTCTTGTTCAAGGCGCGGTCCTTGTTGCGGCGGCCGGCAATGAGAGCAACCGGCCGGCCTGGGAAATCGCGGTGGCTCCTCCGGCCGTTGCCGGGGGAATAGTCTCAGTGGCGGCCGTAGGTCAGCAAGACGGCAAATTGGTAGTCGCGAAATTCTCCAACACAGGGGCGGACATCAGCGCCCCAGGTGTAGGGGTAATCTCGGCGAAACTCGGAGGGGGACTTCGATCGTCGAGCGGAACGAGCATGGCTTGTCCGCACGTTGCCGGTGTCGCGGTCTTGTGGGCGGAGAAAATGAAGAAAACCCTCGCTCTGACCCCCGATAGACTTATTGCAAACGTTGTCGGCAAGGCAACTCTTGCGGATCTTGCCCCGGGTTTCAATGCAGTGGATATCGGAAATGGCGTCGTGGTGGCGCCGCAAGACTGAGAACGCCGTGCTGATTCCGGCAAGCTTCAATTGATGGCGCTGGCTTTCAATGAAAGGAAGAACACCATGAGTGACATCCAATTGCTCGAATCACTGTCCGCAGAGGAACTCAGAGCGGAGTTGGCCGCCAGGGAAGCGAAGACCAAAGGTGCTCTGGCGATGCCGGCAAGCGAATCGCTCAAACACGTTACCAGCGCGACAATCGTCGAGGTACTGAGGGCCCAGCAGAAGGTCATTTACGGGATTGATGACCGGCAGGATATTTGGGAGCTGTCTTCCGCTGATCCAATGAAATCCCAAGCCGATAGCGTGGTCGCATTGTTTGAGGCAGGCAGCATAACAGACAACGGCAACGGGACCTCAAGCCTCCAGACGACAAAATTCCGGACAGCTCGCAATCTCTGCCCTGAAGAACGATTTGGCGAGCAACCTGTGGGGGCTTTTTGCACCGGTTTCCTGGTCGCACCGGACATAATAGCCACCGCCGGGCACTGCGCTAACGCAAGCAATGTGCAGGATGTGCGCTTCGTCTTCGGCTTCGAAATGGAAAACGAAACAAAAGCCCGATTAATTATTGATAATAATGAGATCTACCGAGGCGTGAACATCATCGGGCGGCAGGAGATAGCCAGTGGAGCGGATTGGGCTCTAATACGTATTGATCGCGCGGTCACAAACCATCCCGTGCTGCAAGTCCGCAAAAGTGGAAAAATCAATGACAATCAATCCGTTTACGTGATCGGCCACCCAAGCGGCCTGCCAAAGAAGGTTGCAGGAGGGTCCGCCGTAAGGAAAAACGAATCCCCGGAGTTCTTTGTTGCCAACACCGATACATATGGAGGCAATTCGGGCTCACCGGTATTCAACGCCAACAGTCATCAGGTGGAGGGTATTCTGGTGCGAGGAGAGACCGACTTCGTGACGCAAGGCAATTGCACGGTATCTCTCGTTTGCCCTGCCAGCGGATGCCGGGGTGAAGACTGTACTCGAACGTCGGTGTTCGCGTCACTGATTCCGTGAAAATGATGAACCAAAGCCTGGCCGTCATTCCATGACGGACAAACTATAGTCGTTCTCGAAAGCAAACACGAATTAGTTTGCCGGTGTCCCGCCAACGCGGGACGACCTCATTCGGGAAGAGCTTTTGGGAAAAACTATAGTAGCCCCGCATCTCAAGCGATGCCTTCTGCATTGGGTGCCACGGACCTGGGCCTTGCCAGGTCCGTGCTTCCTGCCGTTTCTATCGCCACGACAACTCGGAAGATTCCCAGCTTTACCGATCCATCGGCTCGCTTTTCAATTTGGTGTTCAGTGCTGGGGACGACCTTGCTGTTTTCCAAGAAAGCCGGCACGGACCTGACGGAGCCTAGGTCCGTGGCACCCGGGATTCAATCCGTGATAACTTTCAAGAACTGCTATAGTGCGTCAAGGCCCTCGCGATGAGTTGGTTACGGTTTAGCGAAGTCTTGCCTTGACACGATGCACTCCGACATACATAGTGTTTCCAAAATAAAGATGTCTCGGATACGCGGAAATTACCAAATTAGTAGGGCGAGATTTGTATCTTGCACTAAAACGGAAATTCTTGAAAAGTTGATTATGGTGTTTCGATCGAGTGTAAGTGTTGCAGGCCAGAAGGTCTTTCTCGGGCAGGGACCCAAAACCATGTCCAGAGACTTGATATGCAAGAGATCATCAAACCCGTAATAACAGTAATAGCGGTTCTGTTGGCGGTCATAGGCTTGGCCGCAGGTCTTATTTGGCTGGAACGGCGCCTGCTGGGCCTATGGCAGGACCGGTACGGGCCCAATCGGGTGGGGCCGTTCGGCCTTCTGCAGGTGGCTGCGGACATGATCAAGATCTTCACCAAGGAAGACTGGGTCCCACCGTTTGCAGATAAGCCCGTCTTTGTTCTTGCTCCATGTGTGATAGTCGTTACCGTATTGATGTCGTTTGCCGTGATCCCGTTTGCTCCGGGAATAGCAGTGGTGAATCTCAACGTTGGGCTGCTTTTTCTCTTGGCCATGTCGTCGTTGACTGTGTATAGCCTGACACTGGCCGGTTGGGCATCGGGAAGCAAATACTCTCTCTTGGGAGGCCTCCGTGCCGCGGCCCAGATGCTGGGCTATGAAGTGTTTATGGGACTGTCGCTGATGGGAGTGGTTATTCTCGCCGGGTCATTTGACCTGCGGGACATTGTGGAAGCGCAAGAGGAAATGTGGTTCTGCATCCCGCAGTTTCTTGGTCTGGTGATATTCCTGGTCGCGGGATTTGCAGAAACCCGGCGAATACCGTTTGATATCCCGGAGGCGGAGAGCGAGCTTGTTGCGGGTTACCACACCGAGTATTCCGGAATGAAATTCGGTATGTTCTTTGTCGGAGAGTATCTCGGCATAACGCTAATATCGGCACTGACCGTGACCCTGTTTTTCGGAGGATGGTCAGGCCCGGTACTGCCTCCGGTGATCTGGTTCTTCCTGAAGACCCTTTTTTTCATCGGTTTGTTCATACTGGTGCGAGCGACCCTGCCGCGGCTGAGGTACGATCAGCTTCTCGTCTTCGGCTGGAAAGTTATGCTGCCGCTTTCGCTGCTCAACCTGGTCGCAACCGGTGGAATTGTTCTGACGATCGGTTGATGTGAGGGCTCCATGTTCAGTCTGCTAAAGGGACTCTGGACCATACTATTACATGCGTTTCGCAAGAGAGAGACAATCCTTTATCCGGAGGAGAAGCCTTACATCCCGCCGAGATGGAGGGGTCGTATCATCCTTTCGCGCGATCCGGACGGGGGCGAGCGGTGTGTAGCATGCTACTTATGCGCCGTGGCTTGCCCTGTAGACTGCATATCGCTTCAGGCTACTCAGGACGAACACGGCAGGCGGTACCCGGAGTTCTTCCGCATCAATTTCTCACGGTGCATATTTTGCGGCTTTTGCGAGGAAGCTTGCCCGACTTACGCTATCCAACTCACGCCGGACTTTGAGATGAGCGAATATCACAGGGCCTCACTGGTTTACGAAAAGAAAGACCTGCTTATCAATGGACCGGGAAAATACCCGGGTTACAATTTCTATAGGGTCGCGGGTGTTTCCATAGCCGGAAAGGATAAGGGGGAGGCCGAGGATGAGGAACCACCGGTGGATGTGCACACTTTGATCCCGTAGTATCCACCTGCTTCGAGGGACGCTCTATGACCGTGGTTTTCTATGTGTCGGCCGCTGTTGCGGTAATTTCCACCATCATGGTGATCACCAGGCTCAACGCTGTACATGCGCTGCTGTACCTCATACTGTCACTTTTATCCGTAGCATTGATTTTCTTCGCGCTTGGAGCGCCTTTTGTGGCTGCACTGGAGGTCATTATCTATGCCGGTGCGATAATGGTGCTCTTCATATTTGCCATTATGATACTCAACCTGGGGCCGGGGGCACTGGAGCAGGAGCGGGTTTGGCTCAAGCCCGGGACCTGGCGGGGACCCGGTCTGCTGGCAGGGGTGCTGCTGTGCGAATTGCTATATGTCTTTGTTTCCGGCGGGAACGAGTCATTTGCCGCTGTGAACGTCTCTCCCAAAGAAGTGGGAATTGTTTTGTTCGGCCCTTACCTGCTTGGCGTCGAGTTGGCCTCATTGCTGTTGATGGCGGGCCTGATCGGAGCTTATCATCTGGGACGGCGCATTAGATCCGCGGAGCCGGAGAAAGGGGAGGACTCCTGATGGCGTCCATTCCGATGGAGCACGGTTTAATCTTGGCCGGGATACTTTTCGGCTTGGGGCTGGTCGGAGTGCTCGTTCGCAGAAATATAATCTTTATGTTGATGTCTATTGAAATAATGTTGAATGCCGCAGGGCTGGCTTTTGTGGTAGCCGGGGCCAGGTGGCAGCAGGCCGACGGTCAGATAATGTTCATTTTTATTCTCACTATGGCAGCAGCCGAGGTTTCGGTCGGCTTGGCGTTGATACTCCAATTTTATCACCATTTTAAGACACTCGATGCAGACGCTGCGCGGCAAATGCGAGGCTAATAATGGCTGAACTGTTGTGGTTGGTTCCCGCTTTTCCCTTCGCAGGATTCGCCGTGCTTATACTCCTTGGGCGCAGGTTTTCCGAGCGCTTCACTGCTTTGGTCGGCGTGGGATCAGTAGCGGTTTCAGCCTTATGCGCGATAGTCGTCTATGCCGGTCCCATTAGATTTCCGTATAGGCAGACCTTGTGGACATGGATGCAGGTTTCCACGTTCAAACCCGAATTTGCCTTATACCTGGACGTTCTGTCCATGATCATGGTTCTGGTCATCACTGTGGTAGGCTTTCTGATTCTCTTGTATTCCGCTGAATATATGGCCGGTGAGGAAGGGTACAATCGGTTTTTCGCGTACATGGACCTGTTCGTCGGATTCATGTTGACGCTGGTGCTGGCCGACAATCTCCTGCTGCTCTACCTCGGTTGGGAAGGCGTCGGGATCTGCAGCTATCTACTCATCGGATTTTGGTACAAGGACGCGGCCAACGGCCGTGCCGCGATCAAGGCTTTCGTGGTAACTCGTTTTGGCGATACTGCGATGGCAATTGGGCTGTTCCTGCTTTTCATTAACCTCGGGAGTCTCCAAATCCAGGAACTAATGCAAAGGGCCGTGCAGGAATGGCCTGTCGGGTCTACTGTTGCCGTCGCGGCAGCGGCCTTGTTGTTGGGCGGAGCTTTGGGCAAGTCTGCTCAGCTCCCTTTGCAGGTCTGGTTGCCCGACGCGATGGCAGGCCCCACGCCTGTGAGTGCCTTGATCCATGCAGCTACCATGGTCACCGCGGGCGTGTACCTGATCGCACGCACCAATGTGCTGTTCACTTTGGCGCCGGTGGTCCAGTCCGCGGTGGCTGTAATAGGCGTCTTGACCTTACTTGCAGCCGGTTTCAGCGCATTGACCCAGACCGACATCAAACGCGTGCTGGCTTACTCGACCATCAGCCAGATCGGTTACATGTTCCTCGGCCTTGGCGTCGGCGCGTGGTGGGCCGCGATCTTCCATTTTGTGACACACGCGTTTTTCAAATCTCTCTTGTTCCTATCCGCTGGCGTGGCCATTGCCGCGTGCCACCATGAACAGAGCATTTTCAAAATGGGCGGCTTGCGCACTCAAATGCCGGTGGTGTTCTGGACTTTTGTTATCGGAGCCGCTTCTCTTGCCTCTGTGCCTCTTGTAACCAGCGGCTTCTACAGTAAGGAAGCCATTCTGTGGCAGGTGTGGTCATCGGAATGGAGCGGAGGGTGGCTCTGGGCCGGAGGACTGCTCGGCGCTCTACTGACCGGGATCTATGCGTTTCGCGTGGTATTCCTCGCATTCATGGGAGAAGCCAAGGCTCCAGTAACGTACCGTCCGGGCAACCTCGTGTACATCCCATTGATAATACTGTCTGTTATCTCGGTGGCAGGGGGATTACTTGGTTCCATGCAGCCTCTTCTTGCTGCACGAGTCCCTGCAATAGGATTCTCGGATGCCCCCCCAGTACCTTACGACGGGACAACCGAGCTGATCGTGGAAACGGTAGCCGCAGCCGCAGGTTTGATCGGAATATCCCTGGCCTATTTGTTTTTTCTGAGGCGGCGGGACTTCGCTGACAGACTCGTCACCAAGCCTGTCCCTGCGGCCCTGCACCGTTGGTGGTTTGTAGGTTGGGGTTTTGACTGGACATACGACAAACTATTTGTCCAGCCCTTCGTCTGGTTGGCCAAGGCGAACAAAGACGACGTGATTGATCTCGTTTATCAGGGTATCGCGTTGGTGAGCAGCGTTTTGCACGAGTTACTGAGCAGCGCTCAGACCGGCAAGATTCGAGGTTATGCAGCGGGCATAGCCATCGGCACGGTAATAACCATAGCCATTGTGGTGTTCTTATGATCCTGGTTTGGCTGATAATTGTTCCATTTCTCGGTGCGCTGCTGGCGTGGATCGCCGCGGGCTGGAGCACCCGTTGGCCAAGGTGGATAGCGGTCGGCGCCCTGGCCGTTGACCTCGTCATAGCCCTGTACCTATGGATTGGGTATCCCGAAGCTTTGGCGTACGCAGGCCGGGGTCCCTGGATTGCCGACTTCAATTACCCCTGGATCCCTCGGCTTGGCATCGGTTTCCATCTTGCAATGGATGGGCTGAGCCTCCTAATGGTGCTGCTCACGATTATCCTCGGAATTGCCTCGGTTGTATGCTCGTGGACGGAAATTCAGGAGCGTGTCGGATTCTTTCACTTTAATCTTATGGCCGTGCTCACCGGGATCATCGGGGTGTTCCTGGCCCTGGATCTGGTCTTGTTTTACTTCTTCTGGGAGCTGATGCTGGTCCCGATGTACTTCCTCATCGCGGTTTGGGGCCACGAAAACAGGGTTTTCGCGTCGCTAAAGTTCTTCATATTCACCCAGTTGGGTGGTTTGCTGATGCTGCTGGCAATTTTGGGGCTGTATTTTGTGCATGGCAACAGCACAGGCATATATTCGTTTGACTATTTCGAGCTGCTCAATACTCCCATGACGCCCCTTGTGTCCACGTGGCTTATGCTGGGCTTTTTTGTCGCTTTTGCGGTGAAGTTGCCGGCAGTGCCTTTCCACACCTGGTTGCCGGATGCCCACACCGAAGCCCCAACCGCGGGGAGTGTTATTCTTGCGGGGCTGTTGCTCAAGACAGGAGCTTACGGTTTCCTGCGATTTGTCCTCCCGTTTTTCCCGGAATCGGTTGAGGCATTCGCTCCGATGGCGATGCTCCTGGCAGTGGTGGGAATTCTTTACGGCGCGTTCCTGGCTTTTGCGCAGACCGACCTCAAGAGGCTCGTGGCATACACCAGCGTTAGTCACCTTGGGTTCGTGTTGCTGGGCGTGTTTGATCGGAATGAATTAGCCTTGCAAGGAGCGGTGATGCAGATGATATGCCACGGCTTCAGCACAGGGGCTTTGTTTATTCTGGTCGGGAGCCTGCAGGAGCGGATTCACACCCGCGACATGAATCAAATGGGAGGTCTGTGGTCCACAGCGCCGAGAATGGGGGGAATGGCCCTGTTCTTTGCTTTGGCCTCTCTCGGATTGCCGGGTTTGGGCAATTTCGTGGGCGAGTTCCTCGTGCTGATAGGCACTTTCCAGACAAGTATCCTTTTGACTGTGCCCGCGGTTTTCGGGCTGGTACTGGCTGCTGTTTACTCACTCTCAATGATCCTGAGGGCTTTCCAGGGCACGAAGGGCGAAGGCTGGCGAATCCCGGACCTGTCCATTCGAGAAACAGCTCTCATGGGAGCGATGACCGCTATTCTGATCTGTTTGGGACTGTTCCCTCAGCCGGTGTTGAACACTGCTGCAGCGGCATTGAAGGCTTTGCCGGCCCACACTACCGCGGCACACACGTCGCCTTCTGCTCAAGAGGACCAACGAGGTGCCATAGCCGAAGTGCAGGCAATTGCGCTTAAGGCGGCCGAGCAGAGGAAAGAAAGATGAACGCAGCCGAAATCACGGTTCTGTCACCCATCATTGTGCTATCAGCAGCGTCTGTGCTGATAATGATGGTGATTGCGTTCTATCGCCACCACCTGTTGACCGCGGTTATGGCGGCTGTGGGGTTTGTGCTGGCCTTAGTTGCCATTGGATTGGTAGCGCCCGTGCTCCCCATGGAAAGCACGCCTCTCCTGGTCATGGATGGGTACGCGGTCTTTTTCATGGCCCTGACCGTGGGGGCCGGCCTGGCTGTTGTTCTCATGTCTTACGGCTATCTCAATGGACGGGAAGGCCATCAGGAAGAGTATTACGTCCTCATATTGCTGGCTACGGTGGGCGCGAGCGTGCTGGCGTCGAGCAACCATTTTGCCTCGTTCTTTCTGGGCTTGGAAATACTCGGAGTGTCGTTGTACGTGCTCATCGCCTACCCGCGAAGAAGAACCATCAGTATCGAAGCAGGCGTCAAATACCTCATCCTTGCAGCTACGTCGGACGCGTTCCTTCTTTTCGGCATGGCCTTGATCTACAGTCAGACCGGCTCTCTGCAATTTCAAATTATTGCTTCCGCCTCAGCAGATGGGAACCCGGCTTTCCTGTTGGTAGGGACAGCGTTGCTCCTCACGGGCATCGGCTTCAAATTGTCGCTCGTCCCATTTCACATGTGGACGCCGGACGTGTATGAAGGCGCGGCTGCTCCCGTGGCCGGATTCGTTGCGACGGTTTCCAAAGGAGCTGTATTTGCTCTGCTCCTGCGGTACTTCATCCGGGCTGATATCGGTGCAAGAGCCGATCTGGTCCTCGTGTTGGGAATCATAGCCCTGGCCTCAATGATCGCGGGTAACTTGTTGGCATTGCTGCAGAACAACGTGAAGCGCATACTCGCGTACTCATCAATCGCCCACATGGGTTATTTGTTGGTAGCGCTATTGGCAAGCGGTCCATTGGCTTTGAGCGCGGCGAGCTACTACCTGGTAGCGTATTTCATCACCACCCTTGGCGCATTCGGGGTGATTACAGCCTTGTCCAGTGGAGAGCGAGACACTGACAGCCTCGATGAATATCGAGGATTGGGGTGGCAGCGGCCCTGGCTGGCAGGAGTCTTTGCCGCCATGCTCCTGTCGTTGGCCGGTATTCCGCTGACCGCGGGGTTCATAGGCAAATTCTACGTTCTGGCTGCGGGTGTCGGATCATCCCTGTGGACACTTGTTACAGCCCTGGTAATAACGAGCGTTATTGGATTGTTCTATTATCTCCGTGTCATCGTAACGATGTACGCCATGCCGGCCGCAAGTAGGACAGTACCCGCGAGCCCGGCTCGGGAAACGTCTCTTGCAGCAGGGGTGGTGCTGTTGGTCTTGACGGTGCTGCTCGTCTGGCTGGGCGTATATCCCCTGCCTCTGATGCAACTAATCGAGACAACCGTCGCGCGGCTCTCGTAGGAGCCAAGGTCCGGGGCTGGCGTAGTGACGTGGGATACATTATGTTAGTCGAATAGGTCAGTCGCACTCTCGGGTGCGACATTCCGTTTACACCGGAAAAGATCACCTGCTTAAATAGGCTGGAATTCGACTCAGAGGACCAAAGCATGAGGGCGCTGCTTGTAAATCCGAAGACGCCGGAGTCCTTTTGGACGTTCCCTGACGCGTGTGAATTCCTGGGCCGAAAGGCACTGACGCCGCCGCTGGGCCTCATAACCGTGGCAGCGCTGTTGCCGGAACAATGGGAGTTCAGACTGGTGGATTTGGTGGCCCGCGGTCTGACCGAGGACGACTGGAACTGGGCCGAAATAGTAATGATTTCCGGAATGATCGTCCAGAGGGACAGTCTGCTCGCCCTGGTTAAGGAAGCTAAACAGAGGGGCAAACGCATAGTAGTGGGAGGCCCGTATCCCACATCCCTTCCGAACGAAGCATTAGAAGCGGGTTGCGATTTCCTTGTCAGAGGCGAAGGAGAGAGCGCGATCCCACTTTTCCTAGAGGCGCTGGAACAAGGCAAAACCAGCGGGATTGTTGAGAATCAAAACAAGCCTGATATGAGCGATTCTCCAACCCCGCGTTTCGATTTGCTAAACTTCGACGACTACATTGCTCTGGGTGTACAGACCTCTCGCGGCTGCCCGTTTGACTGCGAGTTTTGTGACATTGTGAATCTCTACGGCCGAAAACCCAGGTACAAGAGCGCTGACCAGCTGATTAACGAATTGGACACCATTTATCGGCTCGGCTGGCGCAGGGAGGTCTTTATAACAGATGACAACTTCATCGGGAGCAAGACCCACTCGAGAAACCTCCTCTCCAAGCTCATTCCTTGGATGAAGAGCCATGGCGAACCGTTTTCCTTTTGGACTCAGACCTCAGTGAACCTGGGACAGGACCTGGAGTTGATAGACCTCCTGACAGAAGCCAATTTCAGCACGGTTTTCCTCGGGATAGAGTCGCCGGACGAAGACATTCTGGCATTGAACCGTAAGGTCCAGAATATTCAGAATCCTCTGCTGGAGTCGGTGGCAAACATAAATGCAAACGGTCTGTCCATCGTGGCCAGCTTCGTGATCGGCTTTGACAACGAAAGACCAGGGGCAGGGGAAAGGATCTGCTCGTTTGTGGAGACCGCGGGAATACCAATTGCCGCACTGAACATGCTTCAGGCACTTCCGAACACGAGGCTGTGGGAACGCCTCAGCAAGGAAGGCAGGCTTCTCGAAAACCAAACTTCCGGCCAAACCTCCGGCGCGCGAATGAACTTCATTCCGACTCGACCCGAATCCGAGATTACCGAGGAATACCTGGCAGCTTGGGACTATCTGTACGAGCCCTCGCGCTACCTTGAGCGCGCGTATCGCTATTTCCGAAAGATGCGGCCGACCAGGGCCGCCAAAGCCAAACGAGAAGGAGAATCGGTGCCGGCCTCTCGGACCCTGGAAAGCCCGTCCAAACGGCAGATTGGTCAAGACCTTTCCAGGTTCCTGCGCTTTTCGTGGAAGCAGGGAATTCTATCCGATCATAAGGTCCAGTATTGGAGCCAGTTGTTGGGTATGTGGCGAAATAACCCCAGCCGCCTGGTAAAATATCTGAACGACTGCGGCCTGGGGGAGAACATGATTTCATTCAAAAAGGTCGTTCGGGAAAGAATGGGAAGATTGGCGACGGACGAGGGTGCAATAGCCGATAAGCCCTCAGGCAGTCTGAATTCAACGAGGCCCCGCGGTTAATGGCTCGCATTCTCTATGGAGTTATGGGAGATGCTCTGGGACACGTCAGTCGGTCCTTGGCTGTTGCACAGGCCATGCCCGGCCATGAGTTCCTGTTCGTGGGCGGGGGAAGGGCCCAGCTCCTGAAGGACGAAGGCTACCAACTGGAAGACGTCCCGATGGTTGAAACGTTTTACAGCGGCAGCCGTGTGGATTTCTCCAGGACAATCACCAATTTCTTCAAGGTATTCCTTGGCAAGAAGCGAACGATCCAGAGGGTTGCAGACATCATCAAGAGCTTTGACCCGCATCTTATTCTCACCGACTATGAGCTGTTCACCCCTTTGGCTGCTCGCAGTTTGGGGCGGCCCAGCGTGAGCCTGGACCATCAACATGTCTTGACACATTGCTCTTACAGCCCACCCAAAGGTAACCGTTTGAACCGCCTGTTCACGTGTTTCTCGGTAAGGCACTTTTTCAGCGCGTCCGACCGATTCTTGATAAGCTCCTTTTTCTACGTGGAACCCAAAGATCCGGAAAGAATAGAGGTCCTGCCTCCTGTGGTGAGGTCATCGGTCAGGAATTATCAGGCCTCTGACGGGGAGCACATCCTTGTGTACGTGAAAGCCAATATCCTGGCCCGCTTGCTCCCGTTGTTGGAGACGAGAAAAAGCCGGGTCGTTGTTTACGGGATGGGGGAAAAACCGGACAAGAATAATCTAGCGTTCAGAAGGAATTCCACTGAAGGGTTCCTCGAAGACATGGCTTCCTGCAAATATGTCATCACGACCGCAGGCCACAACATCATAAGTGAGGCACTCTGCTTCGGGAAACCAATCCTGTGCTTTCCGATCAGCTTTGCGTACGAGCAATTGGTGAATGCCCACTTTCTGGCTCAACTGGGCTACGGCGAGTTTTATGAAAAGGCGTCCATTGATGCGGAGGCACTCGATGGCTTCGAGTCGCGGTTGATGCAGTACCGCGGCCGAATTCGACGTGAAGATTTCTTCGGGAACCACAGGGTGGCCGGAAGAGTTGAACAGCTAGTCCGCGATGGATGTTGATCAGAAACCACCTGAAGCCGGACTTCAAAATAAGCGAGTGCCGGTTTTCTTACGGTAGGCTCGGCGTCCCTGCCGCCCTTATTGCAGGCACACTTCACGGCCTTTTCTCAAACATCTCCTGGTACAACTCGAAGACTCTCTTGTGATTGATGTCCGGGTTGAACCGTTCCAGTACCCGGGAGCGGCCCCTTTTAGCCATTTCCAGAGCGGCTTGCCTGTCCCCTATCATTTGCTGAACAGCCCCGGCGATTGCCAGCGGCTGTTTTTCCGGAATCAGTAGCCCCGTGAGCCTGTCTTCAATGAGTTCGCCAATCCCCGAGACATCAGTGGCTATCACCGGCACCCGGTGCAACAAAGCTTCCATTATTACCGTGGGAATGCCGTCGCGGTCGCCCGAGGAGTGAACCACGCTGGGCATGACAAACACGTCCGTACCGCGAAACAGGTCAGAGACTTTGTCGTGAGCCACGAACCCCGGGAATGACACCCGGTCTCCGAGGCCCAGCTTCCAGGTCAAGTACTTTAATTGAGTCTCCCTTGGCCCCGCGCCTGCCAGGGTAAGGTGAAAATCCACTCCGGAGTCCTTAAGTATCTTGCAAGCCCGAAGGAGAAAGTCATAGCCCTTTTTCCCCACAAACCTGCCCAGCGCGAGGAGTTTGTACGGCGGCTTCATTTCCACCGGGGCATCCTCCCGCACTTTCAGAGGGACGCCATTATAGGTAAGGTGGATCTTGCTCGCTTGCACTCCCGTGAAATCAGCCAAATAGGAGATATTGGTTCTGGTCTCGCTCCTGATGAACATCGCGTCTCGGGCCTTTTCTTTCAGCGCGCCGTCAGGGGGATAAATGTCCCAAGCCCTGGCGGTAAAACTGAAAGGAATGCCGGTCAATCTGGACGAAATCCAGGCCGCTGTGGCCGGACCGTTGGCCCACGGAGCATGGATGTGCTCTATTCCTTCCTCTTCAAAACGGCGAGCGAGTCTGAAGGCGCACATGAAGGACCAGAGGTTTTCACCACCCTTTTCAAAACCGTTCCATCTGCGAAAAGGCACGTTCTTTAGTAAATCAGCGGTCCGGTCACGGTCCCGTTTCCACCAGTACCTCACATGCCGTGGGGCATCCTTGATAAACCATGCGCCGAGCCTTTCGACCCGATCACTGACGGATTGCATCTCGGGCGACAAATTGTGTTTACGTTCGCCGTAAAGAGTAAAGACTTTGACAGGCGCGCCCATTCGCCAGAGGGTCATAACCTCCTGGAAGATAAAGGTTTCAGACGGTTGCGGAAACCACAACAGTACGTAGGCGGTTTTCGGTATACTCATGATAGTGTTTTCCCTTGACGCAGTAACGGCAATCTGCCACACCGTTTTCAGATTGGCAAGACGCACGCCGTTTCTCTGTCTGAGTGAGAGATGGTTGCAGCTTTCAGTCCGAGGATTTTTGGTTGACACCGTCGAGGATGTCGATGAATAATCACGAACAGATGAGCTTTTGAATCGTATGCTGAACTGAGCGCCATCCTGCACGGGGCCGTCAACGAGGGCCATTTTCTGAGAATACCGAGTAGCCGCCAGGCCGAGGGTCACGCGAATGCCTTCGATTTACGACATCTACGAGAGAAAAAACTACCGGAATCAGGTCTCTCTGACTCAAGCGGTAAACTTTGAAGTGGAAGTGCGGGAGACCCATCTCCACATCCAGGCGCACAGCGACCTGGCTGCCAAAGCCAAGGATTCGGTGTTCCGATACCGCTATCAGGTCGAAGAGTATCTGCGACAGCATCCGGCATTTCGCGAAACGTCGTCGCCCATTCAAACATATGCGTCCGCGCCCGAAATAGTCCGGTACTGTGACCTGTCGTGTCGAGTCACCGGTGTGGCGCCGATGTCCTGCATGAGCGGCGCTATCGCGGACTTCGTGGCCAGGGACCTGGCTGTGGACTCTGCCAATCTGATAGTGTCCAGCGGAGGCGACACGTCCGCGCGGAGCACATTGCCTCTGGACGTTTACCTGTACGCTCAAGGGTCTCCTTTTCACGAGAAATTGGTGCTGGCCTTGCCCACTCTCAAGAAGACTTTCGGCATTTCGACCTTCGTGCCGGGGAACGGGATTCATGCGGCCACAGTTCTGTCGAGATCTGCTTGCTGGGCCTCGGCCTTTGCCATGGATATCGGAGCAAGGTTAAAGGCCGGCGAAAAGTTGTCCTCGGTACTGGACCGGGCAGCGGATTATAGCGATGTCGGCGGAATAGTGATCATTGCGGGGACCAAGATAGTTGTCGGCGGCGATTTGGTTCTGAAGTCCATGAATGGAAGCTCACCTAATGAAAAGGGGAGCGACTAAATGTCATGAGGATAGGTGTCTTATCCGACACTCACTTGAGGTCTCCTAACCCTGCTCTGGACCATATACTTGAAGATCTCTTCGCTGACACGGACTTGATCCTCCACGCGGGAGACATTGTGACTGGCCTGGTCCTGGACCGGCTGGAACAGAGTGGAGTAATTGCTGTCTGCGGGAACATGGACGATTACGATGTGACTGAGGCCCTTCCTCAGATGAGAATGATCCCCGCGGAAGGTAAACGCATAGTCCTGATCCACGGATGGGGATCCAAAGACGGTCTGGCAGAGCGCGTCGTGGCTCGGCTCAAGGACGATAAACCGGACTTGGTTGTCTATGGACACTCTCATGTTCCATTCTGGGGTAAGGTTGGGGACGTTTACGTGTTTAATCCGGGCTCCGCGAGCCAAAATCGCTACGGAGGGACCTCTACGGTCGGAGTAGTGGAAATTCGCGACGGCGAGTTTCAAACGCACTTCGTCGAAGTTGCGCGTTGAATCGGTTTTTTCGAACCAAATGACAATTGAATTAATGCTGGAGGCATACTGCAGGCCGGCAACTCAGGCGAGAGGAAAATGGAAAGAATCTGGGCTCCCTGGAGAATCGACTACGTGGTTGGAAAGGAGAAAGAAGCCGGGTGCATTTTTTGTACAAAGCCCGCGTCGGATGCAGATGACGACAACCTGATTGTTCACCGTGCCCAGGGCGCTTTTACCATGATGAATAGATTTCCGTATAATAACGGGCACGTTTTGGTTTCTCCATATAGACACGTCGGCGATTTGTGCGAACTGGAGTCGGAAGAAAACAGCCTGCTCATGCAGGAAGTATGTCGTGCGGTACAGGTCCTGAGAAAAGTGATGCATCCGGAAGGATTTAACATCGGGGTCAACGTTGGAGTTTGCGCCGGAGCCGGTATCCACGAGCATCTACACTTCCATGTGGTCCCTCGCTGGAGCGGTGACACAAACCTGATGCCGGTGCTGGCGGATGTCAGTGTGATACCGGAACATCTGCTCAGCACTTGCCAAAAGCTCAGGGAAAACTTCGAGCCGTCCCACCGCGAGTTCCGAGAACTGGAGGACAAATGAGGCTTATAAAGAGACTCATAGAATTGGCCTTCGTCATACTGGTCATCTCCCTGTTCATGAAGAACAAGGACGTGACCTTACAAATCGATTATTTTGGATTGCAGGAGCCTATAAAAGTAGCCTTTTGGGAACTGGTTACGTTTTGTGTCTCCCTGGGAGTTATAATTGCCGCTGTAGGTGACTTTGTGACCCAGTTGAAATGGATTCGAGAGAGACGCAGGATGGTCCAAACCGACAAGGAACACCAAGGCGAAGTGGAGCGGCTGAACAACAAGATCCAGGATCTTGAATCTGAAATCCAGCGTCTCAAAAAAGAGCTGGAGAAGAAAGCCGAGAGAACTACGGCTCTTGGCCCACCGCAGTCTGTGCCTCAAGCCTCTGAGCCGGTGGATTCCGAACCGGAACGCTCCTGAAATGTTGCATCCGGGTGACAATGATTATACGACAGGTGCCCCCAAATCCTGCCGGTAATAAAGAAAACAAGATATGGAAATCATTCGCGTTCGCGAAAAGATATATCAAAACTTCAATGCTCCGTCCGTAGCGCTGGGAAACTTCGATGGTGTCCACTTGGGACATCAACGGATCCTCAGTCGAACAGTAGAAACGGCCCATGGAAAAGGCAGGGACGCTGTAGTATACACCTTCGATCCTCATCCCCGCCTGGTGCTGAATCTAGTCCCGGAGATCCCCAGAATAACGACGCCTCGCGAGCGGGCAGAAATACTCGAGCACCTGGGTATAGACGTTCTTGTCCTGGCCGAATTTACACGCGACTTTGCCATGCAGACACCGGAGGAGTTTGTTCAAAACGTCCTGGCGGAAGAACTCGGGACCCGAAACCTGTTCATAGGCGAGAATTACCGATTTGGAAAGGGCAGGAGCGGCACCCCTCAGACCCTCAAGAAGATGGCTCCGGAACTAGGTTTTACGGTTCATGTTGTGCCGCCGGTGCGCGTGGACGACACCGTAGTTTCTTCCAGCCGAATCAGAGAGCATCTGATGCGAGGCGAGATTAGGGAATCAAATCTGTTGCTGGGACGTGAATTCGCCATCGAGGGGAGGGTAATCCACGGGCACCACCGGGGTAAGGCCATAGGATTTCCGACCGCCAATATAAAGCCCGAGGTGAAGCTCCATCCTCCTGAGGGTGTGTACGCCGTGTATTGCCGCACCGATGAGGGGATTCATAAGGGCGTAATGAATATCGGTTCCAACCCTACTTTCAAGGACCGCCGCGTCTCATATGAGGTTCATATCTTGGACTTCAGCCGAGACCTCTATGGACAAAACATAAAAGCATACCTTGTGGAGAGGCTCCGTGCGGAAATGAAGTTCAGCGGCGTGGACGAGCTGAAAGAACAAATCCAGAGGGATGTAGACCGGAGTCTAGGAATTCTTACCGGATCGCCGTCGATGCCCTAGAGCAAAAAAGGAATTGCCGCCCCGCGGCTGTTTGTTTGGTACAAGGCGGAGCGCTATAAGCCATGTCCAGAGATCACACGGAATCCCAACCAATTCTTCTGCCCGACGACCTCATGGATGCTGTAAGAGAGCTGTCAGCAAAACTGGGGGAGTCTCCCCGGGACATCATAATAGCAGCCGTGGACCACTTCACCAGAATCCCCGAGGAGAGACGCAAGGCCGTTTTGAAAGGGACATCGCTTCGCCGCCGGGGTTAATCGGAGTCTGCCTCTGCGTGTTTTGACTTATCACCCGAATTCCGGCCCGAGAATGGCGCAAAGCAGCTCCGGCCGCCCGGCATGATCGTTGGTTCCACGAAACATCCTTGTCAAGGACCGCTGGAACTCGAAGCCGTGGGCTTTGGCCAAGGGCACGGCCCAAGGATTTCGTCGTACACAATCGACAAACACCAGGTCCCTGCCTGAGAGTAACAAGAACTCGTCCAGTAGTGCCCCTGCAACCTCGCCGTTGCTCGCCATCCAAGGCCCCAACTGGTCGGCAAGCGAACCGGGTCGCCCGAACACGTACCCGGCTACACGGTCCCCCTGCCTGGCAACCAGAGTAAACTCCGGTGACTCTTCCTCTAAGGAACGCAGTAAGGTGCTCCTGTCCGCTCCAAAGATCTCTCGATCAAGCTGCAAAACGTCCGGAATTTCGGCCGGCGCTCTCTTTCCGACGTTCTCATCAGGTTGACGTTTCAGCATCCACCGCTCAATTTCATACTCGCACTCAAATCCAAACTTCTCGTACAGGAGTCTGCCCTGCGGGGTAGCATCGAGCTTCATGCAAGGGATGTTTCGCGAATCGAGGTACCGGATTGCACGTTGGAGAAGCTGTGTGCCGATTCCTCGCCCTCGATACCGCGTGTCAACGAGGACCATGCCGATCCATGCGAACCTGCCTTCATATATGATGGTTGTAGATGTGCCGACGACGCGGCCGTCGTCCTCTGCTGCAAAGCATCCCTCCGGACTGGCGGAAATAAACCGCTCCCAGTCGGCAACGGTTTGGTTCCAACCTGCGATGTCTTTCAATCGCATTGCTTCCGGGATGTCTTCAGCGTTCATCAGGCGAAATTGGATACTCATGCGCTCATTTGCCCCAGCGTTCTCCATGTAAACGCCGCGTCACGCCATAGGCGTGATTGATTTGTATCCAAAAAATATGCCGGCACGGGGAAACTGTCTCAGTATTATGACCGGTGGAGTTCGTTCGTGTAGGGGCGCTTCGAGAAGCGTCCTGATTTCGGGCGGTTCACGAACCGCCCCTACGCATGGGGTGACGAGTTCATCTTTTTTGAGACAGTTTCCGGAGGCCCGCACCTACTAATTTCCATGCGGCGCTTTTTGTTCACGGCCCGGTTTCCCCGGTTTGGACCTGATCCCTTGAGCCTTCATCTGAAGTTTTTCCGCTTCTTCATTTTTGCCCGTCTTGGCGTACAGCTCCACCATCTGGTCCAGAATGTCTGCCAGGAGAGGATCTTCAGACCCCTCAGACTTCTCCATGATTGCGAGAGCACGCTTCAAATGAGTCTCAGCGTCCGCATCCTTGCCCAGGGCCATCTCCAACCCGGCCAGGTTCTGGAGGAAAAGGGCAACCTCCGGATGGTCCGGTCCCGCCGACTTCTCCAGGATGGTTAAGGCCCGTTCCTGCAGCGGAAGCGCTTCGTTGAATTTGTTCTGTTCAGCGTAAACTGTGCTCAAGTTGTTAAGCGAGGTTGCAAGGCCCGGATGGTCAGGGCCATGTGCTTTTTCCAGAGTCTCTACAGCCTTGCTCATCAATGCTATGGCCTCGGCCTGCTTGCCCTGGTTCAGCTGGAGAATGGCGAGATTGTCCAGGGTTTCTGAAATCGTGGTGCGGTCTTTGGCCGGGTTCTTTTCATCAATTGCCAGAGTCCTTTTGTAGAGGGCTTCGGCTTCGGCGGTCTTGTCTTGCGCGTGGTACAGCGTGCCCAAATCGCTTGCAGCCTCTGCCACGGCCTCGGCGTCGGGGCCGAATGCCTTTTCATTTATGGCCAGTGCCCTCTTCAGCAACGGCTCAGCTTCGTCGAGCTTGCCCTGAATTTTGTACGTCCTTGCCAACAAAGCCAGGGATTGGGCCACGTGGGCGTCATCCGGCCCGAAAGTCTTCTCAGCCAGTTCCAGCGCTTGCCTGGCTGTTTTTTCCGCGTCCGGATAGTTGCGCTGGCTGAAGCTTTGTTCGCTCTTGTCTTTCAACGCTTTCCAGGCCTCTTCCTGACACCAACCGTTGGCTGTCACAAAGAGCGATACTGATGTCATGATTAAAATGAGCCGGAGACAGTACTTCATAGAAATCCTCCAATGGAGATTTATACAAACATTACGCCATGATATTGACTGACCTGCAAGGTGATCGACTTGGCTTTCATCCATGCAACAACAGGAGTTCCGGGCTATGTCACCCGGCAAGAAGCCGCCACCGAGCGGCAGTCCCGGATCACATGGTTGGGCACCATCCAAATCGCCAGGACAATGAGTGCAGGCACGACCACCAGATCATCGAGGTGGCCTACGACCGGGATGAAATCCGGGATGATGTCAACAGGTGACAGAGCATATGCCACGGCCAACCACAAGAGGGCTTTCGACATCCAAGGTGTGTCCGGATGCCGGTATACCGCCTGATAGTAAGCAAGCCTCTTTCTTAGCGTGCAGGCTACTTCGCGAAAGGAAAGGCTCATTGCCTTGCCAACCTCAATTCATGTTGTGAGGGATTCCAGTCGTTCCGTTCAGTGTGAATCTTTCTGGCCGGCGATGCTTTTGGCAATCAGTTCATCCTGTTTGTCGTGAGCGCCCATCCAATTGATCGCGCCGGTGTCTATGCTGTAGATGGCCCCTATGACTTTAAGCTTTCCATCCTTCACTCTCTTCGCTGTGACGGGGCTTATTTTGAAGAGGTCTTCAATCGCCTGCCAAACGTTGGCACGGATCGCGTCGTTGAGAAGGGCCTCAGGGGTCGCCTTGGGATTTCTTTGTCGAGCTTTTTCGACGGCCGGGACAATACTCTTGACCAGTTTAGGGAGGTTGCCGTGCACTTCGGCGTTTTGTGCCACCGCCTGAACAGCTCCGCAATGTGTATGTCCCAAGACTACCAGCAGAGGAGTATTCAAGTGGTCCACGCTGTATTCAATGGACGCGACTTCGTCGACGTTTGCTACGTTGCCTGCCACACGAATGACAAATATATCACCCACGCCGCAGTCGAAAAGGATTTCTATGGGCACTCTCGAATCGGAACAGGACAGCACCGCTGCAAAGGGGTTTTGTCCTTTCGATGCGGTTAACTCTCGCCGGTCAAAGCCCTGGTTGGGATGCTCCGGATTAGCTGCAACATATCGGGTATTTCCCTTCTTCAGCATTTCCAAGGCCTGGTCCGGGGACATGACAGGCCCTTCGCTCGCGGCCCATAACGGGGATACAGCAGCAATTGTCACCGTCAGTGCTAGGCTTACCAACGTAACGAACAACCTAGTCATAATACATCTCCCTCATTCGTAAGATCCCACTAATCAGAAGCGTCTATTTAACGCCGCAATGTTAACGGTCATATTACCTTGCCGCTTGACCTCGGGTCAACCTCAGACAACGCCGGCCCGGATGATAAACCTGTGCCGCGATTGATGCATGGCCGAAGTTTAAACCTTTTGGTGAACTTATCACCGACATAGATGGAAGTCGCACCTACAGAAGAAGCCCGATACCGGTTGCCAAAAGCAATGTCCGTTTGGCCACAAGATGATCGGTCCGGTTTTCAGACGGTATCGACGGACCTACTTTGCCAGAGCGTTATGACGCCCGTCGTTCCCGCGAAGACGGGAACCCAGGAAATCCCGCGAGACGCGGGACTGGATTCCTGCCTCCGCAGGAATGACGGAACGGGGTGCTGCAAATCGGACAAACAATATGGCAACTGCTATATGTCAACCTCTAAAGACGACGATACGAGCGAGGGAAGGGCAGTACCTTGTAAGCGGGCGGGCCTGGAATCTATTTCGCTGGAATTAAGATACTTGAATCCCGAAGATGAGTTCTTTGCCTGGGCCGTCCACCGGCAGATGGAGATCCGCCGGGTGACCTGTTGGTGTGATCTGTTGTTGGGGAACAGTCTCGGAAGGCCTGTCCCACATATCTGCCTTGGGTAATCGTATTGTTTGGAGAGTTGGGAGACGATAAGGGGTGCCCGAGTGCGAGCACCCCGCGTCCAGAGAAATTACTTCTTCATCGTTTCTTTTGCAGCGGTGAGCGTGTTCTTCATGAGCATGGCGATGGTCATGGGGCCAACACCACCGGGGACCGGCGTGATGGCCGCGGCCTTTTCCTTCACTTCGTCGAAAGCCACGTCGCCGACTAACTTGAATCCCTTTTCAGTTCCGGGTGCGTCAACGCGATTGATGCCCACGTCAATAACCACGGCACCTTCTTTGACCATGTCAGCCTTAACATACTCGGGCTTGCCTATGGCCGCGATGATAATATCCGCAGCAGCGCATCGCTCCTTGAGGTTCTTGGTCTTGGTGTGGCACATGGTGACGGTGGCGTTCATATCGCGCTGGTCCAGCATGTTTGATAACGGCCGGCCCACGATGTTGCTCCGGCCCACGATTATCACGTCCTGGCCTTGAGTATCGAACCCTCCGCGCTTGATCAGCTCGATGACACCTGCGGGAGTGCATGGAAGGAAGCGGACTTCACCGATGCTTATGAGGCCGACGTTGAAGGGATGGAAGCAGTCCACGTCTTTTTCCGGCAGGATAGATCTCAGGATCTTGGTTTCCGGGATGTGTTTGGGAAGTGGAAGCTGGCACAGTATGCCGTGGACGGTCTTGTCCTTGTTGTACCCGTCAATCACTTCCATTAGTTGCTCTGTGGTCGTTTCCGCAGGGAGCCTCGTCTCAAGCGACTTGATCCCTATGTACTCACAGGCCTTTTTCTTGTTGAGCACGTAGACTTTGGAAGCCGGATCTTCTCCCACGAGTATGACCGCCAGGCACGGCTCCAGTCCTTGGGCCTTAAGCGTAACGACCTCTTCCTTCATCTCGTCCTTTAGTTGCTGGGATACTTCGTTTCCACTGATGATTTTCGCCGACATGCAATCCTCCTTATGATGATGATTCAAAAAAATATTCGATCAGCCCGTGTTGATGTGTCGAATTCCAATAACCGTGGGTGCGCGGCCCGGAAGCTGTCTCAAAACCATGTCCCCGAGGTTTGGCCGGTAGGGGCGCTTCGAGAGGCGCCCTAATTTCGGGCGGTTCACGCACCGCGCCGTACTGCCGGCGCGGAGACATGGTCGGTTTTAAAACAGCCACCACGCAGTGCCCTTACCACTATTTACACCAAAATGCCGCCGAATCCCACTACGTTGAATCCGCTTCCAGAGCCTTCGCGATCTGTTCTATGGCCTGGAAAATCTCGGGATCGTCCAGGGATGGCGGACGGCTCTCCAGATCCGCGGCGGCGATCTCCTCGGAAAAGGGTATTATGCCGATCAAGGGTATGCCGTCGAGGTTGTTGCGCAAGAACTCCTCTTGCTGAATATTCCGAACTTTGCTCCCCACCGCCGCGACTTTGAGCAGTCCTATGTCGGTTGTGAGTTGCCGCACTTTTTCCGCGGTCTCGATGCTTCGGCGGCCCGGCTCCACCACAATTACGAGGCGGTCCACCCCCTGAGCCGTCCCGCGGCCCAGATGCTCGATGCCGGCCTCCATATCCATGATGACCACATCTTTCTGGTACAGGACGAGGTGGTTCACCAGGGCCTTGAGCAAGGCGCTCTCAGGACAGATACATCCTGATCCGCCTTTCTTGACCGTTCCCATAACCAACAGGCGAACGCCGTCTCTTTCCTTACCCAGGGCTTCGGGTAGGTCGTCCACTTTGGGGTTTAGCTTGAAGAACCCGCCCACCGTTCCCGGCTGCGCGCCCGTTCTATCGGCAATTAACTGCTCCATCTTGGCCACCGGAACAATGCCGGTGGTATCTATTCCAAGTGCTGACCCCAAATTAGCGTCAGGGTCCGCGTCCACGGCCAGTACTCGATAACCCTTCCTTGCCCAGTAACGGGAAAGGAGGCTGCTCAAAGTGGTCTTACCAACCCCGCCTTTCCCGGAGACTGCTATTTTCATGGTGTTCCTCGCAAAGCCCTACAATTGAATCACATGCCTTGGCATAAAATGGTCACTGCTTAATCCAAGGGAAAGCCTAGTCGCGGGAGGCCTTCAGCAATTCCAGTACCGCCATCTGTCCGGCCACCGCCATGTCCTCCGCGCTGAAGAAAAGATCGGCAGTTTCGTCAAACAAAACGCTCGCCTCGGGTGGAAACTCGTCGTCTCCTTTCCACAGGATGCAGGTGATGGGGAGGCACGGAAAATAAGGAAGTTCTACTGAAGCGTCGCCGGTTTCCCGTATCTTTCCGTTGAGCTTTTGGCCCCCGCGAATCATCATCGAGGGGTCGTTCCCGAAAACCTCCACGAGTATGTCCTTTGTCCGGCGGTTAAAAGCAGGTTCGTAAAAATGGCCGTCTCTGAACTCTCGGAAGTGTTTCAAACGGCCTACCGGTTGCCTTCCATCCGCGTTGTTCAAATAGTGCAGCGTGAGAATGGCCAACCAGATCGGCGCTTCTTCGCCGGTTTCTTTTATCGTGAGGCGAGCATCATCCAGATTCACCACGATTTCGCGATTAAGATGCGGTACGAGTATGGAACGTCCCACCAGTTTTGCCGCCGCCTTCTGTGCGATGCGGCCCGGATCTTTTCGTGCGAAGATTTCCAGGGCTATCTTCAGCGCCTGTTCATAATTATCCTGCTTTGGCAGCTCCGGACGGGACAGATCTCTAATATTCAGCATGCCTAACGGTCCGTCAATCACCAGGGAAACCTTCTCTGAACAAGAAGGTTTCCCCTTTGTCTTTGGTCATTTGAGCCGGGGTTATATGGCCAACCGTTTTACTGCAACGATGTTATCCAGCGCGCCAAGAGCGCTCAGTGCCGCATCATCCGCCCTGGTATCCGTGTTCAGGAACAGGAGAGCCTCTCCGCCTGCCTCCTGCCGAGCAAACTGGAAATGAGAAATATTTACGCCCTTCTCGCCGAGGGTAGCTCCTACCTTTCCGATTACTCCGGGTTTATCCACTCCCCGAATGAGGATAAGGTCCCCGGAGAGATCGAACTCCCCGCGAAAGGTCTGGTAACGAACCATGCGAGGTTCTGACCTGCCGAACAGGGTGCCCTCTACAACGTGCTCTCCTCGTTCAGTTACAACCCTGTACCGGAGGAGTGAAAGGAAGTTCTCGCCCTTGCTGACGCGTGTCTCTGAAATGACTATCCCACGTTCCTCAGCCACCATCGGCGCGTTTACCTGATTCACGTCGTCCTTCATAATCGGCGTAAGAAGGCCTGTGAGAAAAGAGGTGGTAATCGGCTTCAGGTCCATGTTGGCCACATCACCGGAATACTGGGATTCGACCGCTTTGATTCCCGTTTGTACCATCTGGCCGATGAACAGACCCAGCCGTTCGGACAGGTCGAGGAACGGCTTCAGAGTCACCAGGGCTTCGCCCGACACAGCGGGGGCGTTCACAGCGTTTCGGATGGTCCCGTTGACCAAGTAATCCTTAATCTGATCTGCAACCGCTATTGCCACGTTCTCCTGGGCTTCCTTCGTAGACGCCCCAAGGTGCGGCGTGCAGATTACCTTATCGAGGCCGATTAGCCTGGTCACGCCGGGCGGCTCCTGAGTATATACGTCAACTGCCGCGCCCGCGACCTTCCCGGACTCGATTGCATCGGCCAGGTCGTCCTCATTGATGACCGGTCCCCTCGAACAGTTGATGATTCGGACGCCTTTGCGCATTTTAGCTATATTCTTGGCGTTGATCAGGCCTTTGGTTTCCTCTGTAAGCGGCACGTGCAGCGTTATGAAGTCAGCGTCCTTGAACACGTCGTCCACGGTACCGAGCCTGACGCCCATCTGCTTAGCCTGATCCTCGGAGAGAAACGGATCGTATGCGATTACGTTCATGCCCAAGCCCATAGCTCGTTCAGCTACGACGGAACCGATCTTTCCTAGACCTATGATTCCCAGGTTTTTATTAAAAACCTCCGTTCCGGAGAATTTCTTCTTTTCCCATTTCCCGTCTTTCATGGAGGAGCATGCTTGAGGAATGTTTCGCGTCAGAGCCATCATCATGGCAAGGGAATGCTCTGCGGTGGTGACAGTATTGCCGCCAGGCGTGTTCATAACCACAATGCCCCGTTTGGACGCAGCCTTGATGTCCACATTGTCGAGGCCTGTGCCGGCTCTCCCGACCACCTTGAGGTTGTCCGCGACAGCGATCACGTCCGCGGTCACTTTGGTGGCTCCACGAATTGCCAGCCCATGATACTGGCCGATGATGGCTTTCAGCTCGTCGGGGCTCAGGCCAACTTTAACATCCACTTCAATGCCATCGGCATCACGAAGAATCTGCACACCCAATTCGGAAAGATTGTCCGAAACAAGGACCTTCACCGCCCATTCCTCCTTTGCTTTGGTTATCCGGCTAATTCGACTTAAATGCGCACTTAGGCAATGAAATTACGGTGAAAACTTCTTTTGGAACAAGGCCCTCGATCGCAATTCCCTTGCTTAAACGCGACGAGCGGACCACGGACCGTACCCCTGCGCGGGGCTTCGATACGCCGTGCCGCACTTGCCGGTGAACGATTGGACTTATAGATCAGGAACATTGCATAATTAGCAGGGATGGGCCACCATGTCAAGGAAGGGATTGTTCCGCCCACACTAGAGAAGACCCTTCAAAAAATGCTCGGTTCCTTGAATTCGCCGAATACTTCCCTGAATATGCCGGCCATTTCGCCCACTGTGCAGTATGCCTTGCAGCATTCCACCAGAGCGGGCATGACATTCTGTTTGGCTCGGGTGACTCTTTCCAGCTCCTGGAGGGTGCGAGCGACATCAGAAGAGCTGCGCTCAGCCTTGAGCCGGTTCAACGATTCGATCTGTCTGTCCTGGGTCTGAGCGTCGTACTCATGGAGTTCAACGTCAGGGTTGTCAGCCTCATCCACGTACTTGTTGACACCGATCTTGACGTATTCGCCTTTCTTGAGCCCTTTTTCCCATTCGTACGCCTGCTGCGACACAAGCCTCTGAACAAAACCGGTCGAAACCGCTTCGATCATCCCGCCCACGTCCTGAATCCTCTTGCGCTCTTCTTCGATCTTCTCTTCCATCTGTTTAGTCAGCGTCTCGATAAAATAGGAGCCTGCCAAGGGGTCAACCGTGTCTCGCAGGCCGATCTCGTCCATGAGAAGCTCGCAGGTCCGCAACGAAAGCAGCGCTGCACGCGGAGTCGGGATAGTGAAAGCTTCGTCAAACGAGCAGAGCGCCGTGGTCTGAGCGCCCGCGAGCGCGGCAGCGAGGGCGTAATAAGAGCTGCGTATGATGTTGTTTTCAGGCTGAGCCTTGGTCAGGCCGAAGCCTCCGCCTCCGAAGAGGCCACGGAGGTGCATTGCACGAGGATCCTTTGCGCCGTACCTCTCTTTCAGGTTCCTCGCCCAGAGCTTGCGGGCCGCACGAAATTTGGCCACCTGTTCCCACAGATTGCCGAATATGTTGAAATTGAAGGTAATCCCTCGCGCTACATCATCCACGGAAAGCCCGCGGCTCATTGCCTCGTCAATGTAAGTGTTGGCTATTTCCAGCGCGAATCCGATCTCCTGCGCAGAGGTAGCCCCTGATTCCCTGATATGGTAGCCGCAAACCGAAACGGGATTGCATCGGGGCAGAGTGGTTATGGAATACTCCATGGTGTCGCCGATAAGGCGCACCGCGTCGTGCACCGGAAACACCCACGCGCCTCGTCCTATCATCTCTTTGAGGATGTCATTCTGAGGTGTGGCGCTGACACGGGTGATGTCAAAGCCGCGCTTCTCAGCCATAGCCTGGTACATGGCCAACATTATCGAAGCCACGGCATTGACCGTGAGCCCTGAGCCGATTTTGTAGAGTTGGATGTCCGCGAACGCTACCTCGAAATCACGCAGCGTATCCACGGCCATGCCCACTCGGCCGACTTCGCCTTCCACGATGGGATTGTCCGAGTCGTAGCCCATCTGAGTGGGCAGATCGAAAGCAACGTTCAGGCCGGTCTGCCCGTGCGAGATCAACAGCTTGAACCTCTCGTTGGTCTCCTGCGGCGTGCCGAATCCCGAGTACTGGCGTGTGGTCCAGGCCCTTGAACGGTACCCCTGCGGGTGTATGCCTCTGGTAAAAGGATACTGGCCGGCCTCCGCCAGGTCTTTCTCATAGTCGAAGCCGCTTTCTTCAAGGTCCTTGGGGCCGTATTGCGTCTTGACTTTGATCCCCGACTGAAGGATGACCTCTTCGATAGCGTCTTTCTCGTTCTTTATGTACTTGGCTACACCCATGTTTGTTCACCTTTGGCTAAATACGAATTGCACTTTTTCACGTAGTTCCGTTGCGCCTATTTCCTAGGCGCCGCCTCATAGGCGCTAACCTCAGTGCCTAACCGTTTTCGTCCCAGAGGGACGAGACGAAAGTAGCCCGGCGATTCATCGCCGGGAAAGCCGTCAAAGAGACCCGTAGTCCCAGAGGGACGGCCGAAGAAGTTATTGAGGAAGCTTACCGATCGGTCGTCCCTACCGGGACTAAAGAATTTTTTTGATTTGTGCCTAAGCCGGCGATAAATCGCCGGCCTACTCTCAGGTGTTCCTCCGGAACACTGGGGAGGACGTCCCTCAAGTTGGCGCCCATGAGGCTCCGCCTGGGAACCAGGTGTAAATCACTGCCTGTTGCTCGTTCCTTTATCTCGCCTATGCTCTCGGAGCATGTCCTTGGCGATAATCAGTTTTTGAATCTCGCTCGTACCATCAAAGATGCGAAAGGCCCGAACATGGCGATAAAGACGTTCCACCACCATGCCTTTCACCACCCCTAATCCCCCAAATATTTGCAGCGCTTGATCAACAACCTCTTGGGCCGCTTCGGTTGCGTGCAACTTGGCAATCGCAGCCTCTCGGGTGATGCGTGACTCACCAAAATCATGCATCCAGGAGGCACGATACACCAGCAGAGCTGAGGCATCCACCTTTACAGCCATGTCAGCCAGTTTCGCCTGTACAAGTTGATGCTCGCAGATCGGCTTCTTGAAGGCAACCCGCTCCATGCTTCGCTCCGTGGCTTCTTCCATAGCGCGGCGGGCAAAACCCAGGGTGGCCGCGCCCACGGTAGGGCGAAAAAGTTCAAGCACCGACATGGCGATTTTGAAGCCCTGGCCGGGTTCGCCCAGGAGTCGGTCGGCGGGAACACGAACGTTGTCAAAATGAAGGGTCCCGACGGTATGTGGTGAGAGGACGCCAAGGCGTTCCTCCAACGTGATGCCGGGAAGTCTCCCATCCACGACAAAGGCGGAGATGCTGTCCGCATTCGGAGCCTCGCCGGTTCGTGCGAAAACCACATAAACGTCAGCGAGTCCGGAGTTTGAGGTCCAGGTCTTGCAACCGTTAATGATGTAGTGGGCGCCATCCAAATGCGCTTGCGTTTCAATAGCCGCGGCATCGGAGCCGGCCCCTGGTTCAGAGAGAGCGAAAGCAGGAAGCATCTCGCCCCGCAGATACCCTGGTAGCAAGTCTTCCTGCACATGCCCAGAGCCGAAAAGCGCAATAGGCATGATGCCAAGCCAGGGCTCAGAGAACGCCACGTCCGCAATACCCGACCTGTATCCGAGGGTCTCCCGCATCAGGCAGATAGTGCGGAGATCGTGCTTATCTCCCCGTGCGCCGTGGTTTCGAGGGATTGAGTGTTCAAGCCACTTATCAGCCCCCAACCTACAAAAAATTTCTCGCGCTGCTTTTCCATCGCCCCCATCGTCATCATCGTACCTAGGCAGTTCGGACGCTACCCACTGAGCGAAGTCCCTCGCAAACGTTCGGTGGAACGTATCAAAAAACGGCCAGACTAGGTGGCGATTGTCCATAAACATGTCCTTATAAGCAGACGCAACTAAACCGTTGACAAAGAAGCAACTCACGGGACCACGCTCATTGCGAGGATTGGAATCCCGCGTCCCGCGGGAAAGCATTCTCATCTTTGGTGGGACGGGCATCTTGCCCGTCATTCCAACAGACAGGCGAGACGCCTGTCCCACCGTGGAGATGGCTTCGGCTACGCCCTTGCAATGACAGCCTCACTCTCGCCCAAGGAAACAAGTCCGCATGCAAAAAGGGTCTCCCCGCAAATCTTCCTCTTCATATTATCCCGTCCGCCTTCAGAGAACCCAATTCGCTGCTTGACATGCCCAGTTCCTTTCCGAGTATCGCTTCATTGTGTTCGCCAAAGCGAGGCGGGAACGAAAGCCGGCGCTCGTTGGACTCAAGGAACGAAGTCGAAGTCGGCGCGGGAGCGAGGGTCAGCTCGAAGCCTGTCTTGTGGTCTTTTGCCTTTAGCAACTTTCCCGCCACTATGGGGTCATTTGCAACCTCAGCGACGGTGTTGATCTTGGCAGCAGCCACACCGATGCTGTTCATCACACTCACTAATCCGGCTGTAGTCATGGTGCTCGTGATGTCGGAGATCGTCTGATTGAGGTTGGCCACATCCCCTATGCGTCCGGCATTCTTCTTGTAATCCTCACGGTTGAGAGCCGAGAACTCGGATAGGGCTGCGAGTGCCTGGAATTGTTTGTCATTGCCTACGGCGATATACACGTAACCGTCCGAGGTCGGATAGACCGACACAGGAGCGAAGAATTCGTGGGTGTTTCCCCGGCGGGAGATCTTCTTGCCGAAAGAACAGGTCATGGTGATCGGAACCGTCAGCCATGACGTTGTGCTATCCAGCATGGACATATCTATTCTGGAACCTTCACCGGTCATGGCTTTCTTGAAAAGGGCTTTCATGACTAAGCCGTAGCAGTGTTCGCTTGTTCCCATATCGGGCAAAGGAATGCCGGTCACCTGGGGCGTGCCGCTCTTTTCGCCGGTAAGCTCCATCAACCCGCCGCGAGCTTGCAGGATCGGATCGTATGCGGCTTCGTTGCTATCGGGCCCGAAGCCGGTGATACCCAACCAGATAATGTCCTTTTTGACACCTTTCAATGTGTCATAGTCTATCCCGAGCTTTGTATAATTCTTTGGGAGCTGATTGGTGGCGAAGATGTCGATTCCAAGGTCACGAATCACACGCAGGAGTATCTCCCTGCCCTTGGGTTCACCCAGGTTGAGAGTAATCGCCTCTTTGCCTGCATTTATGGCCATGAAATAGCTGTTCATGCGGTCCTCGCCAGGCAGGAAAGGCTCGCCGACCATACGATTGGGATCGCCGAAAACCGGATGCTCAAGCCTTATTACTCGGCAGCCATCCATTGCGAGCCGATAAGTAAGATAAGGCAACACCGTTGCCTGCTCCAGGGATAGCACCTTGATACTTCTGAATAGATCCATACGTTCAGCTCTCCTTCAAGGGGACAATAGTGTTGACAGCGTTTTTTTCAGTGCCTATGATGGGGCTTGAAAAGGACTTTGGTCCTTTGTAATCAATTAATCCGATAACCACAATCGTGTCAAGGGTGCATTCCAAGGAGTAAATTGCTGGGAGACCTTTTTGTAGAAAACTGCTGCACGCAGGCCGACAATGCCTTTTTAGGCCCGCGCAGTCGGTGTCCAAAACCTGGCGACTCGAAGGAAGATATGGCCGCCCGCCGAGGGCACCCGTAAATTCCCCCTTTTGAACGGAGTTCAGATGCGTTTGCCCGCCTTTGCCTACCATGCGCCCGGCAGTCTTGCCGAGGCCCTCAGGATCAAGAATGAACTAGGAACATCGGCTTCGATCCTTGCCGGTGGAACCGAACTCATTGTGAACCTGAAACAGCGACTCTCTTCGCCGGCAGCGGTCATCAGCCTCAAGAATATTAAAGAGATGTCAGGAATAGAAGCGAAGCCCGATGCCGTGGTCGTCAAAGCCGGGACCTCGCTGATGGAGACAGCAGACAATGAGGCCATCAAGAAGCATTTTCCGCTCCTGGTCAAGGCAATAGGATCAATCGGCGCAATAGGTATTCAACATTTCAGAGGCACAATCGGCGGCAATCTTTGCCTCCAACCCAGGTGTATCCTTTACAATCAGAGCCTTTTCTGGCGAAGCGGAAAAGACAAGTGCCACCGTACCGGCGGCAAGGATTGCCTGGCTTTGAAGGGATCAGAGTCCTGCAATTCCGTATGTTCGGCTGACACAGTGCCTGTCTTGGTGGCTCTCTCCGCGCAACTGACCATCGCAGGAATCGGTGGCAAGAGATCCATGCCTGTCAGCGAGTTCTTCACGGCAAAGGGAGAAAGCCCGTTCAACCTTGCGCCTGAAGAGATCGTCACCGAGATACGGCTACCTATTCCCTGGGCACCTATTTCGGGGTCTTATCAAAGGCTCAGCTTCAGGTCCGCTGTAGATTTCCCTACGGTGAATGCGGCCGCAGTGGCGATCATGGACAAGGGCAGGGTTGAAAGCTTCCGTGTTGTTCTTTCCGCCGCGGGCCCTGCGCCGATCATCCTGAAGGAAGCGGAGTCCGTCATCAAAGGGCAAACGCCCGATCTTGAAATGATCGAGCTGGCGGGCAACATCGCGCTGAAGGCAGCCGAAGGCGCCATCGTGGACAATGCCGCTGCCTCAAAAGACTACCGAATAAAAATGGCAGCGGTGACGGTACGCCGCGCTGTGAAAGAAGCATTGGGGTTGTAGGGAGGGGAAAAGAAGCTAGTGCATTGCGGGGGGAAACTTTTTTGCAAAAAAGTTTCCCCCCGCACCCCCCTTCCAAAAACTCTCATTCATTCCGTAAGATATGACGATGAATGAAGTAGTCTGGCAGTAACCTCAAACTGGAGCCAATAAACCGGCACTTTGGAATGGTGCCACGGATGTGCGAAGCTCATCCGTGCTCTACCAGTGATAAAAGGCGGAAAATGAAGAAGCAGCTCTTGAGCTTGACGGTGAACGGAGACGTCGTTGATGTGGCGGTCGCGTCCAATGCCACGCTCCTTGAGGTCTTACGAGAACATCTAGGGTTGTACGGCGTGAAGGAGGGCTGTTCTGAAGGGGTTTGCGGGGCATGTACCGTGCTCATGGACGGGCAGCCCATCAGGTCTTGCATCACGCTTGCGCTGGAAGCGGAAGGCGCTTCCATAACAACCATTGAAGGCCTGGCTCAGGAGGGCAAGCTGCATCCCGTTCAAGAGGCCTTTGTCGAAAAGGGTGCAGTTCAATGCGGCTTTTGCACGCCGGGAATGATTTTGTCCGCGAAAGCCCTTCTCGATCGCAACAGCCACCCAACGGATGACCAGATCAAAACAGCCCTGGCTGGCAATTTCTGCAGGTGCACGGGATATTCCAAAATCCTGGACGCGGTGCGTTCGGCGTCAGGCGTGATAACCACGGCGGAGGGCGATTAACCCAAGTTCCGCCACGGGGACTCCTTTATGGAAAACGTTTCCCCCGTGCCCCTTTCAAGAAGTTCGATAACTTGCCCGCTGGCCGGCTCCCGCTACCAGCGGAAATCGGCCAGCGGACATGATATAGAAGTTTTTGGAGAGGGGTGTGGGGAGGAACCTTTTTACAAAAAGGTTCTCCCCACGAATTCCCCTTGGAGGTGAGCATCTTGGCTGAAGAGGAATTCAGTTATATCGGGAAGAGCGTTCCCCGCGTGGATGCCCGCGCCAAGGTCACGGGAGAAGCGGTTTTCACAGCGGACATCAGTCTGCCCAGAATGTTGGTTGGTAAAATCCTGCGGAGTCCCTTGCCTCATGCCAGGATTCTCAACGTGGACGTGTCGCGGGCAAAGAAGCTGCGTGGGGTGCATGCTGTGGTGACCGGCAGCGATACGGCAGGCGAAAAATGGGGCGTGTTCCGGTACACCCGAGATCAGCAATTGCTGTGCGTTGACAAAGTCCGGTACGTGGGGGACGAAGTGGCCGCGGTGGCTGCCGTAGATGAAGACACCGCACTCGAAGCGCTTAATCTTATCCAAGTCGAATACGAGGAACTGCCGGCTGTTTTCGACTGCTATTCCGCAATAGCGCAGGACGCGCCTCTTATACATGAGGACCGCGCTCGAAACATCAATGTCAGCGTGAAGATCGACGTTGGAGATGTGGATTCCGCGTTCCGGGATTGTGCGCTTGTGCGGGAAGACACGTTTGTGGCTGAGGAAGACTCTTACTTCATGACCGAGCCGTATGCGGTGGTGGCCAATAGCCATTCAGACGGGTCTATCGAAATCTGGATGCCGAACGCTTCGCCGCACACCAAGGCCAAGGCCTTATCGAATGCACTGAAGCTGCCTCTGTCGAAAGTGAATGTGAGAAAAATCACTATCGGAGGGGCCTTTGGAGGCCGGTCGGATGTCTTCCCGGCTGAGTTCATTACTTGTCTGCTCAGTCTCAGAAGCGAACGGCCGGTCAAGGTTGTTTATTCGCGGGAAGAAAACTCCATTGCCACTCGCATGGGTCACGCGATGATAACCACGATCAAGACCGGCGTGGGCAAGGACGGCACAGTGTTGGCGCGAGACATTGTCAGTTACTTGGACGGAGGGGCTTACTCCAGCACAGGGCCTATTGCCACCTCGGTGCCGTTTCTGTGTCATGAGCAGACCTATCGCATGGATAACGTCAGATTTCACGGATACCGCATCTATACGAACAAACCCGTGAGAGGGATGATCCGCATCCACGGCCGGTCCTTCGCGTGCGGGATTGACACTCAGCTCGACATGATCGCGGAAGAGCTTGGAATCGATCCGGTGACCATTCGGCTGAGGAACGCTCGCCGTCCTGGTGAAACGACGCCCACAGGGTCTTACGTTGCCAGTTGCGGCCTGGTGGAATGCATAGAAAAGACAGCGGAAAAGAGCAAACTGCTGGAGAAATTGAAAGATCAAAAGCCCAATCACGGCATCGGAATGGGATTGAATTCGGTGCAGACGGGCTTCCCACTGGGTATTCGAGGCGGTTCCCAGGCTTTTATCAAGTTCCACGAGGACGGTGGGGCCACCGTGATTTCCGGTGTAGTGGACAATGGTCAGGGCAACGACAACATGTTGGTGCAGATAGCCGCTGAGGAGTTGGGCCTGCCTTTGGAAGACATAAGGCTGATCTCCGCGGACACCGAAGTGACCCCGACTGACGCTGGATCTTACTCCATGATTTCGACCTTCGGCGGAGGGAATGCGGTGAAAGCAGCGGCTTCCGATGCCAGGGAGCAGCTATTCGAAGTGGCATCGGACATGCTTGAAGCAGATCCCGCGGACCTGGTGGCCCGGAACAGGAAAATATACGTCAAAGGCGCGCCGGATGTGGGCATTCCCATCGAGAAGGTCGTCCGGAAAGCCTTGATAATGGGCCGCCCGATCATGGGGCGAGGCGCGTTTTCCCCTGAAGTGGATCAGCGCCGCGAATGGATTACCAATCCCAAGGGGCAGTTATCGCAGGCGTTTTCATTTGGAGCGACTGTCGCGGAAGTGGAGGTCGATCCTGAAACCGGCCAGGTGCATGCGCTTGAAGTTACAGCCGCGCAGGATTGCGGTTTTGCTCTGAACCCCATGGTAGTCGAAGGCCAGTTCGAGGGCGGAGTTGCCATGGGAGGGCAGGGCGGCATGCTGGGTGAAGAGCACCGCTGGAACCAAGGGCATTTGCTCAACCCGTCCATGCTTGAGTACAAGATCCCGATCATAACCGATATGCCCAAGATCAATTCCATCATCGTCGAAACCATAGATCCGGCCGGCCCGTACGGCGCAAAGGAAGCCGGCATGTCCATAGCCATGTCCGCAGCCCAGGCCTATTGCAACGCAGTCGGAAATGCGCTCGGCATTTACTTCAATCACTACCCCTTGACTCCCGAAAGAATCCTGGACGCGATCGAAAACAAAAAACCAGGCATAAGAACCGCCTGGGATTTTGAGCCCGTCAAGATAATAGAGCCCGAATAAGAGAGGAAGTCTTGCATTTCAAGACCTGCATTCGCATCCTCAGAGACCAACCCTGATCCAGACTCACAATTGGCCAAAAGGACTATCCCCATGACGAAGTATGATGAATATTGGGAGTTGAGACTTGGGGACCAAAGCAAGGGAACGCTGCTGAGGAATGTTCTTGAGGCTTTGGGTTTTGTTTACGCGGGGCCAAACTCGTTCTCAGGCTTGTCCGGTCTGAGACACGAATTTGAAGCTATTGGCTCAAATGATCGAAATATTCTGCTTGTAGCTGGTGGCGCAGAAAAGGACCGGGGGGTAGAGTGTGAGCTTAATCCTCGACAGCGAATGAAGGAATGGCGGGATCAAGCATTGTTAAGTGCTCTCGATGTGCAGAATGCCCTTCTGCACGAGGGTCTCATAGTCGAAATAATGTTTTTTCATAACGTTGCCTATGGCTACAGCTTGCCATTTGGAGAATGGGCAAAGCGGGGGATTTCGAGTACTGAAGCAATTCAAGGTTGGATGGCTGACTATAAGCTGCCCAGCGATATTGAGTTGTTTTGTGTTTTGCCGCGCCAGGAAATTGAGCAGCTATCCAACCAGGAGTTGGCAAACGTCGCCCAGTCTGTTGGAGCCAGCTTCCTGAGTCTCGATGACTTTGCAAAGGAAGATCTCTCCACTATCGTCAAGGCTCACGCGAACAGTGACACAGATGAGAGTATCAAGATAATATTGAAGCGTAGCCGTCTTTATCAGTACTTCGCTCCTCCTACAGACGAACTCGTGCTATCGGCTTATGACATCTCGCGGCGCAAAGACCGCGACCTGGCCAAGCAAATCTATGACGCAGCCCGGGAATTGGGTCATCCCCCAGCAGAAAACATCTTAGTGCCTTCCGCTGATTTCAACGATCCTATTGAAACCGCCAAGGAGCTTGAGAAACACAAATATATTTCCTTTGAGCATCGAGTGGAATTGACCGAATCTGGTGTCAGGGCCACGCAAATAATTAGAAAAACCGCGCAAGGAAGTTCTGTCATTCGTGCACTAAAGGCCCTCAACTTAGATAAAGTGGTTGAGGCCATTATTAGAGCAACAAAGGGAGAGTAACGGATTTCGCTTTAAGGATCATGAGCGAACGGGCGGAACCTTTGCTGACGACACGTTCGTGAACAATGTTGAGAACGCGCTTGGTCGTATTCTTAATCCTCCTAAGCCTGGCAGGCAGGCCATCACCGCACATGAAAGGGGCATCCTGTCCTTGGAATGGCGCAGTGCAATTTTATAGAATATTTTCACTACCTCACTCTAAGCCGCTAACTCCCTTCAACTGGGCAGCCCTAGCCTCGTTGCAAATCCTTTGTGATCTCTCTTACGATTTCAATTGCCGTCTTTTGAGGAATGCCGTTTCGCTCCAAACTCGCAATAACCTCCTTTGGATTTCTACCATCTTCTAAGTTTTTCAACGCATAGTTTTCCGCTTCGGTGTATCTTGAACGGTGTATAGGTCTTGAAGTCACATGACCCCCACGCTCTAACTCAGAGCAGAGGTTAGGGGGATCCAGAGCAATTGGTGTGTTGTCATCTTGATGTCTCGCTTTTATTTCTTTCAGTGAACTATCCGTCTCAAGCACAGACTGCGCAATTAAACGTGTGTTTTGGAGTACTTCTTCAAGCACCGCGCGTTCCGATCTTGAATCTGTCCCTTGGTCTTTCTGTCCATCATGTGGCGTTGCCTGCCGTCTTCCTCTCTGCACCGCTCTCTTCTTCGCGTCCTGAATCTGACTATCAAAATCCGGCCACCACCTAGCAAAAGACTTCTGAAGATGAGGTTCGTCTAATCTACCCGATTGTAGATCAGCATTGATTGTATTAAGCAGTTTAAACATATCTTTCTCAGTGGGCATCACCGCCTGAAATTGGACTAATGGACCTTGCAGGTCAGATGGAGATAAGTCAATAAGAAGCGGGGAAACATGGGAGCGTGAAACGCTCTTGGAGAGAGCACCAGCTTCGAAGAATATCCATGGTGATCTAAGGTTCTCTTTTGTTAGGCAGATGACACCGAAATCTGTCTGTTCTAGTTCGGTGGCAACATGTGCAAACCACTGCGAACCCTTAGTGATGTCTTCGGATGAAACGTATGGTACAATGACTTGAACAACTGAAGGCAGCCACTCACGCAATCCTAAAGCAATCTCGTGGCTCAGCTGTCCTGACCAACTGATGAAGACTTTCATAAGCCTATACCCCCAAAATCTGAGTCCATTGACCGGCGGCTCTAGGATAGACAATTCCTAACAGAAAAAATCTTGTGTTTCAAGACCTGGCTCCGCATTTGCACAAGGAAAAGGCCTGATTCCTAGGCTGGCTGGAAAGTGATACGTGAAACACACTTTCGGAACTTCGACTATGCCGCGAACCGGATGATTTCCACCTCAGTGTTCCTGCTCACTGCATCCTCGGCCATACTGAGGACCCTCTCGGCAACGGCTTGATCGAGGTAGTATTCTCCGCAGTTTTCGCATACCTGGCCCGGCACTTCCTTAATGATCACGGTTGCTTCGCCTCGCTCCAACGTGACGGTCACCATTCCAGGGCTCGTTTCACCCAATTTGCACAGAGTACATCTCATGGGGTCCTCCTCACTCTGAAGCCGTTTTCCCATAGGTCCGGATCAGGCTCATAGGCAGTCACAATATAGCATGTCCCGGTTTCCGCGTCTAAGGCGGCTGATTCCATTGTTAAAGAGGTTCTAATCGGTGAGAACCCTTTCGGATTTGCCATCAAACCGCCGTTGATACGACAGCACTGGTAGGGGCGAGGCACGCCTCGCCCGTGGGCGACACATGTGTCGCCCCTACGGCGCTGCCGCCTGGACAATTCGGAGGGAGTGCCTTGAAAGCAAGCTCATATAGCAAGTGAAACGGCCGTCCAGCCAACTTTCCGTTTAACAAGAAGTTCTTTATAGTGGGCCATTGAAATAATTCTCGACAAAAACTCTTTTGCAAAATTGGCGAGAAATGGCGTATCATACGGGGAGGTAGCGACACTGGATCGAAGCCAGCCTTCTTACATGATTCCGTAGAATGAATTCACGGCCTTCAGCTCTCCCGCGAGAGAGACTCAGGCTCGTGGTTTTTCTCCAGGAGGATTTCATGACCATAAGCAAATGGATTCACATGGGAACGGTCCTTAGCAGGCACGCTGTTCATTATCCCGACAAGCTCGGTTGCCAAGACAAGAAAAAGAGCTTCACATTCAAAGAGTGGAACGACCGAAGCTGCCGCGTGGGCAATGCTCTGACCTCCATGGGCTGCGGGCGTGGGGACCGGTTCGCGGTCATAGCTTTCAATCGCGTGGAATGGATGGAGATGTACGCGGGATGCGCCAAGGCCGGGCAAATATGCGTGCCGATAATGTTCAGGCTGGCCGCGCCGGAGATTCAATACATAGTGAACGATTCCGGCTGTAAGGCTCTTATTGTGGATAGACCGTTCGTGGATATGATCAACTCCATCAGAGGCCAATTGCCGGTTCCTGCCGGCAATTTCATATATCTCGGGGAGCCGGGCGATTCTGTTCCCGACGGTTATGTGGGATACGAGGACTGGCTGGCTGCTTCATCAGGGGAAGAGCCCGATGTGGTGGTAGACGCGGAGGACCCGTGGACCTTTATGTACACGTCGGGCACGACCGGCAAGCCCAAGGGAGTCGTCAGGACCCACGAGAGCTATCTTGCAATGTACTACCTCGACGTCGCAAACATGGGTGTGCGCCCCACGGACAAAGTCATGATGGTCATGCCCATGTGCCATGTCAATTCCATATTCTATTCGTTCCCTTATACCCTGGTGTCTGCCGCTGTGTGCGTGTACAACGAATCGAGCTTTAGCCCGCAGGATTTTCTGGCCACAGTGGAGAAATACAAGGTCACGTTTGTATCTCTTGTCCCCACGCATTACATTATGATCCTTGCTCTGCCTGAAGACGTTAAGAAACAATACGACGTATCGAGCATGCGGCAGCTGCTGATCTCATCCGCGCCGGCCAGAAAGGACACAAAGGTCGCAATACTGGACTTTTTCAAGAATGCAGAGTTGTGGGAGGCTTACGGCTCCACGGAAGCAGGCCTGGTGACGTTGTGTCGGCCGCAGGATCAATTGCGTAAGCTGGGTACCATCGGCCAGGAGATCTTCGGCGTGGACCGCATCAAGGTCTTGGACGAAGAAGGCAACGAAGTCCCGGATGGGCAGGTGGGCGAACTTTATGCGCGAACGCCCATGTTGTTCAAGGAATACTGGAACCTTCCCGAAAAGACCAAGGAAGTCTTCCACGGCGAGTGGTTTACCGCAGGGGATATGTGTTATCGCGATCCCGACGGGTTCTATGTTCTCGTGGACCGCAAGGCCAACATGATAATCACCGGTGGGGAGAACGTTTTCCCCTCAGAGGTGGAAAACGCTCTGGGCGCTCACCCTGCGGTGAAAGATGTGGCTGTGATCGGCATCCCGCATGAGAAATGGGGCGAGTCCATCCACGGCGTGCTGATCCTCCACGAAGGAAAGGAAGCCACGCAAGAACTGAAAGAAGAGATCAAGCGGCTTGCACGCACAAAGATAGCAGCATACAAAGTCCCCAAAACTCTGGATTTCATCGAGGACGACGAAATGCCTCGCACCGGGACCGGCAAAATCCTGCACCGTATCCTCAGAGAAAAATACGGAAAATGGAGCGATGTGAAGTAGGGCCGGGGGCAAAGCCCGGGGAGGCCGAACAAAAAGGGCCTCCCCGGACCCCACCCCAAAAACTCCCATCATTTGCAGGCATTGCCTCTGCCGAGGCAATGCCTGACTGCGACTCCTTGACACTCTGGCAACGTTCCGTTCAGCTGCCCGGTGCCACGTGTACCCCCACAGTTTCCTCTGGGCCAGCCCCCGCCGCGGCTTGCCTCGGTTGAAAAGCGCCTGCTTTTGTGATATTGACGTTACCCTAATCCGTGGCCTTTTCACGGAGCGGACTTCCGGTTGTCCTGCGAATTCCAACGGAGAAAGCGAATGAAGTCACTCCTCTGCCTGTGCTGCATGTTGGCAATAGTTTTCCTCTGCCTTGCGCTTGTTCCTGCAAGCGCGCAGCAAGCCCAGCCGGGAAGCCGAGGTTCCTCAGATCAGTGGACGAGCCACCAGATGAATCAGCCCCCGCCCGGAGCAGGAGACAAAGACCTCTCCAAAGATCGCCTCGATGACATCCGCGAGCTTTACGAGCTTGCCAGGAAAGAGGCCGAAGCAAAGGCCGCACCGAAGCCCGCAGATAAAAAGTAGACTACCCAAAGTTTCAATTACAGCATAGCAAGGCGCGGCCCGTTCTACAGGTGAATCCCACACTGTGCTCTGGGAGCCATGAGATGGAAGAAAAGAAGCTGAGTTCGGACGCCTTTGAATTGATTTACAGACGGTATATCAAGGATGATCCTGCGCGAGTGGCTTCCTTTCAAGAAGAACTGACCAAAGCCGAGATCGCGCGTGAAATCTACGACCTGCGTAATCAGGCTGCGCTAACACGCGAGCAACTCGCGGACCTTGTTGGGGCTACGGCGTCAGTCATCGAAGACGTCGAAGAGGCCGATTACGAAGGAGACTTTCTTTCGATGGCGTCAAGAATAGCCGCTGTCCTTCACAGGAAGGTGGAAGTTCGTTTCGTACCGGTGGAAGGCACAGAACCCACCGAAATCGGGGTGTAACATCCCCTTGCGGAACCACCGGCCACACAATGCAATTTGTGCACGGCTCTGTGACAGTGACAGGCGAGCTTCGTAGCCATGCCTATACGAGCAATTGCACGGGAACGATAATCCTTACACCGCCCTCACCGCGGTTTTCTGTCCCACCATCAGTATCCATCTGAAGAGAATTTGGGTCTTTGGCATGTGGTCGAAGAGGCTGGCGACTTTTCGCAAGCGTTCAGGGTATTCGATTCCGGGAAATAATCCGGCGGACATGGCCGGTATGGAGAAGAACTCACGGAGAAGCTCTTCAGGTAATGCGAAATTCTCTTTCCACGTGCGGTGGCGAGGAAACAAGTCAGCGAAAAAGGATTGGAAGTTTCCCAGGTTCACTGGTTTTTTCAGACTCACCCCCTCTTTGGCCTCCTGATCCGCGACGGCCATAAGGTTGTTGTCCGTTGCATCGAAAAGGCCTTCCATGAAAGTAAGGCCGACGCTGCCCTTGTCCTTTAAAAGGCCCTGCGCCTGCCTGAGGCTTTGCTGGTAATCGGGGATAAGGAAGATGGAAGCACTGTAAATAATTGCGTCAAACGGAAAGCTAAAATATTCGGAAAGCGTCGCGGCATCGCCTTCCACAAAAGTCAGCCGGTCGGACACACCAATTGTAGAGCGGGCGGTCTCCAGCATGGCAGGCGAGTTATCCAGGCCCCAAACCCTGCAGTGAGGCAGCGCTTCAAGAATCTGGATCGAACTCGCACCGGTCCCACATCCGACATCGAGTACGTCCGCGGTTCGCGGGAGGCTCATGCCGCTGAGCAGCGCTTTGTTCAGGTTCTTGAAAAAACCATACCGCTCCTCGAAGGAATGATAAATGGCGGGGCTGCGATCAAAGTTCTCCCTTACGGCCCTTTTTATTCGAATGACCTTGTCTTCGTCCATTTCGAGTCCTTATGACCCCATCTGCTGCCGAGATTAGTCCTGCCGAAAAAACTTCAGGTCCTTAGGGAGAACGATTATCCTTTCCATTGTACGGCGGAGACTGGATTCGCTGTGATCGTCTCCGTGTTTCCATTCCCTCAGAAGGGCCTTGGCCTCCTCTTTGGACTTCTTCAGAACTTTCCGCAATTGCCCCATAGTGATGCACTGTCGTTCATAAACATAACGGGCAAGCAAATCCAGAGGCAATTCCTTGAGGTCCTCCAAAGGGACCTTTATGCCGGCAGCGGCCAGATATCCCTGGAGCTGTTGGTAAGGGTCCCGGTCTTCTGCTGCGGGAGACTGCGGGTCTTGTCCTTGCTCGCCCAATGGCTTGATGTATGTGGCGCTCCCGTCAATGAAATCCTGTCGGAGAGGCGAAAACAGATCCACTGCTGTGGCGCCTTGAGGACCTACCTTCACACCGTGCGGTTTGGAGGAAGGAATCACCAGCATATCGCCCTGGTGCAGAGCGAATTCCTCCTCACCAGGGAAATATATGGTTACCGTTCCTTTCTCGACCATGGTTATCTGTTCGGAAACGTGATCGTGAACAGGAAGGGTGGTCGCTGGTGCGAGTTCCCACCGAGTGACCATCAGCTTTTCACCCCAGAACATCTTGCGGGTGATGTTTTCGTTTAGTCTTTCTTCCTTGATGCTGTTCCAATCTATTTTCTTCATGAATCCAGTCTCCGGGGATGCAAAGTGGGTTCCGAAAGTCCGTTTTGCCGGCTCGGTCTCCCGGCGCAACAGGACTAAGAACCACCCTTTTGAGCTTTATTTCTCCCAATCTTCCAGATCGGACCGGCTTGGGTCGATGACGGTTACCTTGGAGTTCTTCAATGCCAGCCACTTGCCACATTTGCGGCAGTGAATGCGAACTCCGGTCTTCTTGATGGTTTTGTCTACAGGAACGTGGCAATCGTCACAGGTTATTGCGGCGCTCTCGAGGGAATCCAGGGCGAATGCTTCCCAGATTTGCCCGCTGGAGGGTTCGATCTCCATGATTCGCTTTACAGAGGCTACCATAGTGGCAGCGTCCGACGATCCCATACTGTCTTTGGCGCAAATGGATTCGACGGTGTCCACCAGGGATTTAAAATCCTTTGTGGTTCTATGGCTCGATGTCGTCTTCGGGTAAACGATTTTCGCCTTGCGGAACTTCCCAAGATCCATGCGGTGAACAGGGAAGATGTTCTTCACTCGGTCCGGGTAGGTCCTCCAATACCACACCACAAATATGATCACCCAGATGGTTATGCCGATAAGGATTTCCATTGTGCCGTCTTGGTGCCTCGCGTGCTCACAGCAATACGTGCAGTTCTAATGTGCCCGCAGCGGGTACTTACATAGGTTTAGGTTAATTTGTAGGACGAGCAACTCTTGGACGACCGGAAGCGGGCCTTCCTGCTATTGCGAACCTGTCTTCATTTCAACTGCCTTGGAACGCTCCAAGGCTTGGAGTTCCTCCAAAATTCCCTTTACCTGATCAAGAGTATGCTCCATGCTGCCGGTATTGTCCACGACCCGATCCGCGCTTTTTTTCTTTTCCTCTATCGGCATTTGAGCGTCGAGTCGCGATTGGGCGTCTGCCGGGGATATCTTATCTCGATCTACCAGCCTGCGTTCCTGTATGTTCCTGGGAACATAAACCACTATTATAAGATCGAAGGCCTTGTCCCATCCGCTCTCGTAAAGTAGCGGCACGTCTATCACTGCAATGTGATGACCTTCGCGTTCCAGACGCCGTAATCTGTTTTCTTGCTCCTCAGCCACTCGAGGATGGATGATGGATTCGAGCAGTTTTCGTTTGGACGTGTCTTGAAACACCAACCGCGCCATACCCGCTCGGTCCAGGTTTCCGTCCTCATCAAGGACTTTTTGTCCGAACGCGCGGCGAATCTCGTCCAGTGCCGCGGACCCGGGCTTTACCGCTTCGCGGGCCAACTCGTCCGCGCAGATGACCGGTATACCTGCGTCGGCAAACATCCGGCTCACAGTACTCTTACCCGAGGCTATGCCTCCGGTCAGTCCCACAACTAGCATTTGGCTCTTTCATTCCCGGCAATGACTATGTGGAGGAAACCCCCTCGTTCAAGAAGAGGTGGCCTCGTGCGTCTCTAAGAAAACTCTATATCTTTCCTGCTGCGCCCCTTACGCCGACAGCGGAAGGAGCGCAGCAGGAAAGGATGCAGAAGTTTTTGGAGAGGGGTGCGGGGAGGCCCTTTTTACAAAAAGGGCCTCCCCGCAATTTCTTCTCCTGAAAAGACTTCGACTCAGTCTTTCCTTTTCCAGGCTTCCCAGGCTGCATCGAGCGCGCGGTCTATCCTCTTGCCCGTTTTTTCCATGCTATCCCGAAAAACTCCCCATTGGCATCTCATGATTTTGGCCATCTGTTCGGACTGACCTTGAAACGCTTTGAGTTGGCCCTCGCCCAACCGCCCCATGGCAGTCCACTGCCTGTCCAGCACATCTTTGGCCTGACTGACGACCAGATTAAAGGTTTCCTCGGTAATGGTTCCAATGGTGTTGAGGCGGGTTTTGATCTCGTTCAGAAAGTTGTCCCAATCCAGGTCTTTTTCTTTGTCCAGTAATTCCCATGACTTTTTGATCTGCTCTGCCGCGGCTTCGATATCTTCCGAGGCCATTTTGCCTGACGCTTTCATGTTTCGAGCAATATGATCGACCGCGGCCATGAATTCTTCCCGCGAAGCGCCCCAGCTTTTGCGGAGGAAAGCCCGGGCCTCTGAGAGCATGAAAGCGCCTATGGTTCCCAGGTTTTCCATCAACTTGGCGATTGTTTCTTTGGCATCAGGTGATGTATCCATTTTGTCGCCTCCACTTGCGGCCTTAAAGCAATTGTCCGAGAAAAGAGTACCATGCGACGGTTTGGCTGGCAATGGAAATCCCTTTAGGCGGGCCTGTGGTGCAGCGTCTCCCGGTCCGGCAATTCCCTGCCAATGGGGCATGGCCGGTGAGCCTCTGCAAAGCCGCTTGGGGCAAAAGAACTTGACACGGGGCCGGTGGTCAAATACAAGTCCTATTCTGGAGCTATGTTTCTTGCTCCAAGGGTAAGAACACCAACCATGTTGGCGAATGCAGGAAAGAACCGAATGGATTACGCAAAGTTTATGAGAAAAGAGCCGTCCCCGGGGTTAAGCCCGCAGTCGAATCGCGATGAAGGCCATCCCGTCCTGGACGCGGACATACCGTGGGGGGAAGTCATTCTTGATTCTGAAGGGGAGTCTTTGGAGCATTTCCAGCCCGGCCCGCTTGATTACGCCTTTGTTAGCCAGCCCCCACTCATACCTATCCTTATTGTCGGGATGTTTGTAGTCACTCTCTTGCTCTAGTAAACTGACGAGATCTCCTGACGCGACCTGCTTGAACGGCAGGGCAGAGGCTCTACCCACCGACTGATAGCATGGTTCACCCCCGTGAATTCCCTTGACATACCTTCAGTGTTCTGAGTAAATGAGGCAAGACCGCTAAATCACTTCCGGAGCTGCCTTTTTTGTCCATCGCACCAGCGACCAAGAGCTGGAAGTCGGAGGCTGTCAAAACTGCGTTTGGATATTCCATCCACAAGTTAATAGGACTCAACGCTGCCATAGGACCTGGCAGCCCTAGGGGAGGAGTTGTTGTCGATATGAGGTTAGGGACCTTTTCAGAAACAACCAAGCTTGCGGATGCGAGGACGGATACTTGAGCAAACGATCAATTTCCGTCAAAGACATGATCGAGGACATCAATAAGGGAATTTCTGATGCTGAACTCATGCACAGACATGAACTTACCCATGTTCAACTGCAGAAAGTTCTCGGCCAACTCCTAAAGGCTGGACATGTTGGTCGGGAAGTGCTTGATGGAAGAAGGCAGGAGAAAAATAAGACATCTTCTGTAGAATTTGAAGGGGCTGACGCGCCCGCTACGGCGACCGAATCGCGTTCCTCGGAGTCCCCGCGTCCCACGCCGGTAGAACCGCATTCCTTCGGGCTGTCGGATCATGCAAGCCGTCACCCTGGCAGAGCTAAGTCCTCTTCTCCGTCGCTCCCATACTCACGGGAACAAGCGGCCCGCTTTCGCCGTAATGGTTTGATTCTTATTGTCGCTTCCTACGCGTGCATGGCAATGTTCACCATAGCGGGTACGTTACAGGCGGAGATGGAATACCCTATAGGTAATGTGGTAGGCCTTCCCGGCGCAATAGGATGGATCGTGACCGCGATCGTGGGATGTCTGTGGCGCCTGAGGGGACTGGGCCAAAATGCGGCCTGGGCCATCGTGGCACCCGTGGTTGGCCTCAATCTTATTGTGGTGGAGGCGCTGCCCAACCGATACGAACCGCAGTCTTATCCAAGACTATTGCGGTTGGCGTTCGCGGCCGTGGGGATCGCGGGCTGGGGCATTGCGTTGTCACAAATTATCAGGCTTCTCTGAGGGGACGCAGTGATAGAGACAACTCATTGCTGAAGGACGCCAGAGGCGGATTCATGAACACAGAACCCAGCAAAGGACGGGGGAATGCAATTATTGGTGGTGCGCATTTCTCCATGGGGCGAGCCATCTTTGGTATCGTGCGAGGTTCCGTTGTGTTGTCATTATGCTTTATGTCCGGATTTGTCATGTTGTCTATGGGGGAACCGCTTTTGAGCGTTCTTATGTTTGTTCTAAGTCTGTTAATGCTTCGATCTCTTCTTGATCTCATATTATCTGATCGAATCATTTTTTATGGAAATAGGGTTACAAAAATTTGGCACATCCTCGGGTCTAGGACCATTTATTTTTCGAGAGCAAAAGTTTGGCGACAGCAGTCCACCGTTGCACCGCCTATTTGGCTGATCAGAGAAACCGCACCCAACGACCAGCGTCGGTTTATAAAAAAACAGATCGAGTACGATCCCCGTTTCTTTCCTTCGGAAGCAGCGGAGGAAATTCTCTCTCGTCTTGTTGAACTCGCTGGTGGTGAAGTCGAACGTACCCCGTATTCCCGGAAAGACTGGCTAATAGCGGGAACGGCATGTTTCACGATGTTCTTGTTTTGGCTGTTGACTCTGTACCTTTGTGGCAAATGAAGCCGAATCGGTCGGAAAGTCGGAACAGCGGAGGCCCTGAAACGTAAATCGGTCAGGTCTGCTCTTGGCTCATCTCTTTGAAAGACGATATGGCGCGACATCTTCGTATCAACTGATGGCAGAGCGCACCAATCTCGCCGGGCTACCTGCCGTTTTCACGAGCTTTGAAAATCAGTTTGCCAGCTCGGCAATTTGGGATAGAATTCCATCATTGATTCAACATGAGGCACAAACATGACCGAGCCTATAGAGGTTTCAGTTGACACTCAGGGATGCATCAAGATCCCGGCGGAAGTTCAGGATCGTTTGGGATTGTCGCCCGGAATGACGCTTGTAGTAGAAGAACGTGAAAAGGGTGAAATGTGCCTGCGCGTTCAGAGGGATCTCCCGGAGCTTGTTGACAAACAAGGAGTGTTAGTCGTGCGATCAGAATCGGTCGGTGATCTGGCAGACGCTGTTCGGCATGAGCGTGGTCGGCGCTTATCCGAACTAAGGCAGCGATTAGGTCTATGAAGGTATTACTTGACACGTCGCTGCTTGTAGCCGCTATGGTTGAGGCCCACCCCGTCCATGAGAACGCATTGCCCTGGCTGCAAAGGGTGAAGGATGGCACGGACGAGGGATTCGTCGCAGCTCATTCCATCGCCGAGCTTTACTCGATTCTGACAACGCTACCGGTTCGACCTCGTATCTCTTCTGTCGTTGCTCGGCGCCTTATCGACCAGAACGTTATCACTTCCTGTAATGTGGTGGCCTTATCCGAGGAGGACTATGTCACGGTCCTGATCCATTTATCCGAGTTGGGAATAGTGGGCGGTGGAATTTACGACGCGTTGATAATGTATGCAGGGATAAAGAGCGGTGTTGACCGATTCATAACACTGAATGAGAAGGACTTTCGGAAAGTCTATCCGCAGTTTGCCGATCGGCTCGCCGGGCCTTTGGATGGGTGATCTCAGTTCGCTAATCGCCCCCACCACCATTGCCTCCGCCTCCGCCATTTCCGCCGCCATCAGACCCGGAATCCCCGCCCGCGTCCCCTGCATCAAAGCCGGAATCTCCCCCGACTTCTCCGTCGCCTGATTCCGAGGCACTGGAGGTCCACTCGGACACGCTTTCGGATATCGAGGAACCAGTGTCGGATATCCAATCCAATACATGGCTTATTACGCCCTCGGAATGGGATTCGACTTCAGCGTCTGCGGCGGACTCTGGTTCGGAATCATCGTCCGGCTCATCGTCGATTTCGGAGAGAGACGAGCTGCGGAGCCACGGCTTGTCATCATCGCGTAACGCCTCCCTCCGCTGCCGCATCTTTTTGAACTTGGCCACAACAATCCCGCAGACAGGGCATTCGCTAAATTCCTCAGATTGGGAGGCCCCGCACGCGGGACAGGTCCACAACGAGCCGGTGCCTGTTTCCGGCAAGCGCGTCAAAGCATCCACTCGGGATGGGCTGATAAGGCCGGCATCGCTCAGCTCGGTGCAGAAGTGCTGAAGGGTCTCGGCAGAAATCCGGTATTTCTCCATCAGACCGTAATGATCCATCCCCGCTTCGATATCGGCCGCAAGAGACTTTGCGCTTATCCTTCGTTCCGTCATGTAGTTCCTCCCGGCTCGGCGGTCTCGCACCTCGTGACCTCAATATCAGATTGTGGCACAAAAGCGGTCAAAATCGTTGAACCGAAGGTCGGTATTGTAAGCATTCACTTATGTGGTGGAGTTCTTTCCGTCATTCCGGCGGAAGCCGGAATCCAGAATTATTGGAAGCTGCTGGACCCCGGCCTTCGCCGGGGTGACGATTTCGGCTGCCGGGGCTCTCTTCAGGTCAACAACATGGACTCTCCGGCTATACTCTCCCCGCGTAACTGGATGGTTACTCGTTCTTGATCGTTGTCCTTGATTTCTGCGTGGCCTGGTGTTACAAAACATCCGTATCCAACCTTTCCGGTTTAACCACTCAAGGTTCTTTTTGGGCAGTCTTATAGGGAATTGTCGCCGCCAAAAACGGTGGTGTGCGTCCGCGGGATCAAACGAGGAAATTGCAGGGAGAACGCTTTTTGCGTAGAAAAGTTCTCTCGTAAGTTACTTCCTTAGCAAGCACGTCAATGTGATTCGACGGGCATGAACACGACGCGGTCGACCACACCATGACTACCCCACTGTATCCGCTCTTTTTGGGAGGAAGGTATGCATCACGTTGATCGAAACTCCGGGATCCTGAACGAGGAAGAGAAATTCTCACCTGACAAGCGCCGCGAATACCAAGAGAAGTTCCTCCAAGATGTGGTCTCACACGCGTATGCGGCAGGAACGCCGCTGAAGGCTGCCATGGACGCGAGAGGACTGAAGCCGGCAGACGTGCGCGAGATGGAGGACCTCCAAAAACTCCCCATCATAAAGAAAAAAGACCTGTCCGAAGCCCAAAAGATCAATCCTCCATTTGGGGGGTTCTTGACCGTTCCGGTGTCGGATTTGGTTCGAGTGCACCAGTCTCCCGGACCCATTTACGACCCGGTCGGTAGAGTGCGCGATTACTGGCGCTGGAAGACTGCACTGCACTCTGTGGGATTCAGACCCGGAGACCTGGTGGTAAATACTTTCGCATACCATCTGACCCCAGCGGGACACATGTTCGAAGAGGGAGTGTCCGAACTCGGGGCTACAATCATTCCCACCGGAGTAGGCAATACCGAAACGCAGGCCGAAATCATGAGAAATCTTGGCGTTACCGGTTACATCGGCACTCCGAGCTTCCTCATGGCCGTACTCAAGAAGGCCGAGGACATGGGAATGCGAGTGGCCGAGGAATTCAAGTTGGAGATGGGATTTCTGCTGGCCGAAATGGTGCCGGAATCGATGCGCAAGAGGTTCATGGACGATTACCACATCATAGGCAGACAGGCCTACGGGACTGCGGACGTGGGGTGCGTTTCCTACGAGTGCCCCCAGGTCAACGGGATGCATGTCCACTATGATGTCATAGTGGAAATAGTGGACCCCAATACGGGCAAGGTCCTTCCGAACGGCGAGCCCGGGGAAGTCGTAGTCACCACAAGCAACAAGATCTACCCTCTGGTGAGGTTCGGGACCGGCGATCTTTCCAGCCTGGTCGATGACGACTGCCCCTGTGGGCGCCGATCGCCTCGGTTGACTCGTATAATGGGCCGCGCGGATCAGGTGACCAAGGTAAAGGGAATGTTCGTTCATCCTTCCCAGGTTCAGAAGGTCGTTGAAACCCATCCGGAGATTGCAAAAGGCAGGCTGCTGGTGGAGAGACCCCAGGATCAGGACGTCATGACCCTCGAAATCGAACTCAAAGCCACCGCGTCCGAAGGGCTAATCCAGTCCATAGAACAAACGGTCCGGGAGGTGATCAAGCTCAAGGGGAAGGTCAAAATCCTGCAACCCGGCACGCTTGCCGAGGGCTACAAAACCATAGAAGATGTACGCAAATGGGACTAGGGCTTGTCGCCCTTATTGAAGGAACACGGCGGACAGTGACCTGAATCGTGGGAACCCTTGGCCTAGGGTTCCCACCCGTCGCTTAAACGAGGTCAGATTTTTTTAGATCCACATCAGTTATGCGATCACCCACTCACGGGGGTGTCAGTCAACCTCAGGAGTGCCCCGACGCCGGCCTAGGGCCGCAAGAAGCTCCCGAGCACCTTTCCGATCCTGAACTCGAAAAGACCGACAGAATCTTGTGGGTCTTCTCCGAACCGCACTTCGGACACTTCACGGCTTGATCCTCAGAAGCGAAGACCAACTTTTCGAAGTCATTGCCGCAGTGATCGCACTTGAATTCAAAAATCGGCATGGCGTTCGCCTCCTCAGGAGCAGCCGCACCCGCCGGCTACCTTTGATTCAAGCTCGGCCATTGGACCGAAGATCCCCGATTTTATGTTCAGGCCCCCGGATTCCTTTATCAGTCGGAGCGCGAAGGGATCGACAATCACGCTCAGGTCATCCACCTGATAGTTTTCGTCGCCGTCTCGAGGCTCGTCCAGAGCCAACCCCATGCTGGGGCCGCCTCAACCATAGCCGCCGAAGAACACTCTCAACGCCTGCTTGTCATTCATCTTGTCCTTGAAGTAGCTGCGAGATTCCTCATCAATAGTAAACATGTTTCACCCCTCGGTACGAAATACTACAACTTCGCAGTCGGCACCTACTATATATTCATATAATCCTATATCGTCAAGTACTCTCACGTCTTCTCAACGCAGACCACCTCTGTCGTAAATCAAAAGACCTCTAATATCAACATAATCACCGCGCAGGACAAAACAAGGAACCGGGGGGGCACGCGCCCGAAGTTGCGGGGGGTTGTGGCAGACCGTCCGGACCGAACGGTTTCTTGGCACCGGGGGTCAGTCAGGTGCAGGACGCAAGCATGAAGATCAAAGCAAGCAACAGCAATAAGGTTTTAATCCATCTCATAAGTAGAGTAATCCTCCAAGAAGTCATTTGATGCTTGGGGCGCTCTTGCCCCGTAAAATAAGACCGCGGTCAAAGCCATCTTTCAAGAAAACCACGAATTCGTTTCAGCTCGTCTGTAATCTCCGGAGCGCGACCGCGCTCGCTGCAATTCCGGCACGGCTCCCGGGAATCAACCTTTGAAGAGCGGCCGGGAACTGCACCTAGGTAAGGAACCGGGGCTCCTCCTGATTTTGCCATTTTGCGAACCAGACCGTCCAGCTTTGCAGATATCTCGCTCTCGCCCATGAGAACCGATTCGCCAACCATTACCAGGGGTACGGCAAACTTGTCCTTGGAATGAATGGCCTGGAGCCTTTGCATAAGCTCTTGATTAGGCTTTTGGTCGATGTTGAACATCTTTGCTTGGACAGGATACTTCACCTTCAACGTTTCAATCAATTTCTTGACAGTTTCACACTTCTCGCAGTCTGCGGAAAAAAAATAAACGAGCCAAACAGTGCCCGCCTTTTCCTTGGACCGCGCTCGGTTTTCGGCCATTGCCTCGGTGGCAAGAGTCTGACCAAAGGCTATAACCACCATGCACAAGAAAAGAAAGAACGACCTGGACGAACTCATTTCTTCAAGAGACCGATCTTCCGAGGAATAGGATAGTGAACGTACACGTCACGATGGCGCCGGAACCCGCAGGCCTCTCTCTGGATCAGGAGCCATCTCAAAGCATCTTCCGCCTTGTCCACCAAGGCGTTGTACTCTCTAATGGAGTCGTTGACAACGGCAAGGTCCGGTTTTTCACAATCGTCCCTCTCCCCGCGATAGCATGCCACCATCCGACGCGCGTTCTCGCTCGCGGCCGTGGCCTTTTCCAGCAATTCTTCTACCCGCAGACCGCTGCTCCCGAGGGACTCAGCCATCTCTTTAACAATGTCTATTTCCTGTTCACCGGATTCCCGGAACATTCCCATAGCATTCCTCCACATTAAACTGATAACATAGAGTATGGATGAAGGCAAGGGCCTGCTGGGCCAGCCAAAATGTGATGAAAGTGCTGTAGTATCAAAGGTTATGTTATTTACTTTGTAATTTACTTGACTTTTTCAATCTAACCTACTATGTTCGGGACACTTTACGCTACAGGGGTCTCGGAACACCGAGAAATAGTCCCGAAAACAGCGAATCCCGTAACCCCCAGTGAGGAGGTCCCCCATGCAAGGGAGCTATTCCGTTTCAGCCTGGGCCGTGCTGCTGACAGTGACCATCATCGCCGGATGCTTGGTGGCCGTGCCCGCTGAGGCTTACCGAGTCTGTACGTTCAAAGGCACGGTCGTAGATAATGGCTGGCGTACCATGGCGGTCAAATCCGGCGGTCAATGCGCCGAAGTAAACGTAGGCTGGAGGACCAAGTACATTCCCAACCGCCGACCCTGCTTGGGCGAGCGCGTGGCAGTGGATTTCATCCTTGAAGACGGTTACATGAAGGCGACCAAGGTCGTCAGCCTTTCCCCGTTGCCGCGAGAGGCCGAGTGCTATCCGCCAGCGCCCCCGAGCACATCCGTATGTCGCAGTGTGGGGGAAGAGACCACCGCGGTGGACACCTGCCCTTCACCCAGGGCCGTCTGCTCGACGCGGCCGCCTGCTCATGTGAGCGACAAAAACTGGTCTCCCAGCAAGAAGGCTATTACTCCCAAGACAGAGCCTCTGCCGTCCGCGAAGAAGCCGACGGGCGAGCGCAAGGAAAAGGAGATGGCCAAGGCGCCGGTGACGAAGACCGCGCCCGAGGGCAAGGAAGAGGCTAAAGAGACCATCCCCACCGAGGAAAAGAAATACAAGAGCGTAAGCGGCGAGGTTGTGGCTTCTACGCCCAAAAGCCTTTCCGTTCGCGTAACGCAAGAAGGCGAAGCCGCGGAGGTCCTGAACGTGAAGGTGGGGTTAAAGACAAAATTCATACCCTTCAGGCGACCCGCGGTAGGTGAGAAGGTGAAGGTGGAGTACCGCCAAGAGAACGGCGACAAGTTCGGGTACACGGTCCAGGTGGTTCAGTAGCCCGTCTTTCCCTGCTGGATTCGCTGATTCGGAATGTGCTGTCAGGACGGGGGAAATCCTCTCTCAGGATTTCCCCCGATTGCATACTCGACGCGCTCGCTCACCGTTCACTCACCGAGGTTCCCCGCGACGTTCCCCTCGTCTGCTCCTCTGCTCACTCAGCCGGTGGCATTCCAAGGTCCCGGCGGATTTTAGCTAAGAAGTCACGATAAAGAGCTTCCAATTCCGGGGCCTCAGGAGAGGCTGCTCCTTCGTAACCTACCAGGAAATAGTAAACGGCTCGGTCGAAAAACAACGCGGTCCTATTGTTGAGAGCGATTATGGAACGAACGTCAAACGGCTGTCCTGCGAAATTGTTGTCCTGAAAAAACAGCCAGATGTGACGTTTCAGCAGAATAAACGCGTGGACCACCTCGGACTGGCTCACGCGATCCGCGCTGCAACGTGTCCCGAGCTGAGAGTATTTCTCCGCAAGGGTTTCCACAGAGGTCTTCTTATCAATATTTTTGGTAAATCCTGCCAGGATGCTGTCGGCAAGGTCGGAAAGCATCTCGTGGCCGAACCCGTGTTGGGAGAGGATTTCCCGTTTGACCGCGTCTTCCAGAAAGGCTTCTTTGATCTGCTCGCGAAACCTTTCGATGAACTTCGCAAATCCCAGTTCAAAAGTGGCTGCGCCCATGGATGCCTCCTAGGAGCCGGTAACCTTGCGCCCTCGCGTTCCGGTCAGAGCAACCTGCCCCCCATCAATATTTATCACCAGTTGAACGGCTTATCCAGTCGGAAGTCGGGAATGCTCCGGTCGTGAGAGTCCAAGTCTTGCACGAACACGTTCTTAAGGCCCAGTTCCCATGCCAAATCAACGGCGTTTTCGTATTCGTCAGCCGAGAGTCTCCGGTCGAGCGGCAAGAAATCGCGACTCTGGTGCAAGGGCGAGTATTGGGCCATGAGTGAGAGGGTAATGGTTCGTGGAAGGCTGTTCCGAATCCAGAGCAGGGTTTCAGCAGTTCCCGAAATATCTTCCGGGAGAACGAGGTGCCTCAAAATCAGCCCCCGAATGCCGCGGCCCCGGGCATCAATCACAAGATCTCCCACCTGGTCGTGCATTTTCACGATTGCTTTCCGCGCGGTTTCAACGTAGTCGCCGGCGTCGGAATATTCGAGCGCTCCCTCCTCACGTGAGTATTTGAGGTCCGGCACATAGATATCGACAATTCCATTGAGCAGGTCGAGGACTTCCAAAGATTCGTAGCCGTTGGTGTTATAGACAATCGGTAGAGCCATTCCGCAGTCCGCTGCTATAGCGAGCGCTTCGAGCAAACCGGGCAGGTGGTGCGACGGCGAAACAGGTTCTATGTTGGCACACCCTGCGTCGCGGAGTTCCAGGATCATTCGAGACAAATGGAGGGGACTCACGATGGAGCCGAGGCCCTCCTGGCTTATCTGGTGGTTTTGACAATACACGCAGGAGAGGTTGCAATGCGAAAAGAAGATTGTGCCTGCGCCGCCATCGCAGGAAAGAGGTGGTTCCTCTCCGAAATGCGGCAGATGCGCCGCGACCGCCGGTTGCGGACCGGCTCCGCAATATCCTGTTTCTCCGGCCGTCCTGTCCACTCCACAGGTCCGGGGACACAAGCGGCACGATTTGGAAAGTTTTAGGGCCTCGTGAGCCCTTTTCATGATTTCATTGGATGCGAGCAACAAATCGTGCCTCTCCCTGCGGCATTTGCATGAGGCTGTTTTCAAACGTAGGGTCCGCGGGGCTTGACCTATGTTCTGTTCCGCTTCTTTCCTATACCCAGTTTACACCTAAAGAACGGCGAGCGCACGTCGCGTCGAACGCGAACATCCTTGATCGCATGAATCCTATCGGTTAAATTGGTCGCTGCTGTAATCGTGGAAGGAACGCTCAAGGCACAATTTAGTGAAAGGGAAGGGAATCGCGCATGAGAATGTCTAGGCTGCTAATTCCGACGCTTAAGGAAGACCCGGCTGACGCGGAAGTAGTCAGCCACAGGCTGATGCTAAGAGCCGGAATGATAAGAAAACTTACCGCAGGGATTTATTCTTATCTACCGCTTGGATGCCGCTCTTTGCGCAAAATGGAACAAATCGTCCGGGAAGAAATGGATGCAGCGGGTGCGCAGGAGGTCTTTCTGCCTATGGTTCAACCCTCCGAGCTGTGGAAAGAATCCGGCCGTTGGGACCTTTATGGTAGCGAATTGCTCCGCTTCAAAGACCGGCATGACCGAGAATGTTGTCTGGGACCCACGCACGAAGAAGTTATCACCGACCTTGTACGCCGCGATGTCCGCTCATACCGCGACCTGCCTCTGAACTTGTATCAAATACAGACCAAGTTCCGTGACGAGATACGCCCCCGCTTCGGCCTGATGAGGGGCAGGGAATTCACCATGAAGGACGGTTATTCCTTTGACGCCACCGAAGAAGCGGCTGAAGAGGCCTACCGCATAATGTGGGACGCCTATTCAAAGGTCTTTGCTCGCTGCGGCCTCAAATTCAGGGCCGTGGAAGCGGATTCCGGACCGATCGGAGGCAGCTTTTCCCACGAATTCATGGTCCTGGCGAATACGGGCGAGGACACCATAGCGTCGTGCGATTCCTGCGACTACGCGGCGAACATGGAGAAAGCTGAGACAAGGCCGGCCGAACCTGCGAAGCCGGGAGTCGAGACGGCCCCGGAAAAGGTTTCGACGCCGGGAATGAGCACTATTGAACAGGTTTCCCAGTTCTTGAATGTCAGCCCGCAGCAACTCGTCAAAACGCTGATCCTCAGCACGGACCAGGGGACGATCGCGGTCCTGATTCGGGGAGACCACGATCTGAACATCGTGAAGGCCAAGAACTTTCTCAAGGCCGCGGAAGTGGAACTTGCCGACGAACGCGTCATCGAAGAGGTGACAGGTGGCCCCCTGGGATTTTCCGGTCCGGTGGGATTGGATCGGGTCACTATTCTAGCCGACCATGCGATTCGGGGGATCTCGTCCGCTGTAGTGGGTGCAAACGAAAAGGACACCCATCTGGTCGGCGTGAATCCGCAAACCGCGTTCAAAGTGGACCACTATGGCGATTTCCGAGCCGTGGTTGAAGGGGACAAGTGTCCTCGGTGTGACGGGATACTCGGTCTCAGCAAAGGAATAGAAGTCGGCCACGTGTTTAAGCTGGGAGTAAAATATTCAGAGGCCATGAATGCCAGATTTCTGGATGCGGACGGCCAGGAACGGCCCATGATAATGGGATGCTACGGGATAGGGGTCAGCAGGACGGTCGCAGCTGCCATAGAGCAAAACCACGACGAAGACGGGATCATCTTTCCACCGCCTCTAGCGCCTTTCACAGCCATCGTGACCCCCGTGGGCGCCAAGAATGATGAGATAGACCAGGCTGCGGAGCAGGTCTATAGCGCTCTGTGGGCCGCGGGAATCGACACCCTGCTGGACGACAGGGACGAGCGACCCGGGGTGAAATTCAAAGACGCGGACCTCATCGGGATTCCTTTTCGAGTAACCATAGGGAAGAAAGCTCTTGCCCAGGGAATGGTGGAACTTAGGAGCAGAAAAACCAAAAACGTGGAACTGGTTGAGATCTCCGGGATAGTCGATGCACTCAAAAAGGCGCTGGAAGACTGGGCGGCCTAGTTCAGGGCCTCGGCAAAAAGCTATAAACCAAGCGATGAGTCACGCCAGGGCGGGCTATGGCCGCCGTCTTGCGAATCCCACCTGCCGGCACCGCCCGCCCTACAAGTGCCAACCCGTGATGGAGACCCCATCGCAAGTAGATACTTGAGAATGCCGGCAGAGTGGACCACCCGTAATTCAAACACCTCCACCCGTGTTTCCCGTATCTTGCAACAGAGAACATTCACACTCAGCAATTAAGGCGGGAGCGATCAGGCCACCCCAGGCTTTTCAGCCATGCCGCAAGCCGAGGCACACTGATTTTCCCAGTCCGCGGCCCAGTGGAACCCATTCATGCAATCCCAATAACATTGGCCGGCTTTCAGCCCGCCTTGCTCGGTGGACAATTCACCGGGAAGGGCCTCAGATCCGTGCCTCGAGATTTCGGGACTGCTCTTGTGGGTCAACGACCAGGCGGTAGCTGCAATTATGCTAACCACGAACGCTGCGCCCACAATGGCCATCACTAATATTGTCCCGCCTATGATTACATTCGCATCCATGTGATCTTCCTCGACTTCCCCAATCCAGGATGAGGGACGCCCGTTATCTTTCATGTATTACGATGCCAATCGGCAGGAAAGGATTCGAGCCCACAGTGGTTGCAGGAAACAGAGAGGAAATTGGGGGAATAATCTGCGCAGCGATCTTGCGAACTCCCCGGGACCATGTTTTGGGTGATTGTCGCCAAACCCGCGATGAAACGATTACTCTTGTTACTGACCGTAGTAATATTGTTGTTGGTAAGGGTTCCCGGAGAAGCCGCCCTGTTGGGTCCCAGGATATTGGCCCTGGTAATACCCTCCGTATCCACCGTACGGGCCGTACCCGTACCCCGGATAGGCTCCGTACGGGCCATAACCATAAGCAGCATAGGGATAACTGGGAGGAGCCGCCGTGGGCGACCACTGACTCGGATAGTGGTTCATGGGAGCGGACCATTTGACAGGATCGGCACAAGCCACTCCGAACATCACTTGTATCAAAATCATCAGCCCGATCACGAGCATCAGGGGTATTCTCATGGACGGTCTCCTGGGATGGGTAAGCACTCGTTGTGTAAGGATACCTTGTATTCACTCCCGGTTCAATGCCAAATGCCTGTGGCGCGTAACCATTCACTTACGCGCGGGAAAGATTGTCATTGCGAGCGTAGCGAAGCAATCTCAGGGTTTGAAGGCAGAGATTGCTTTCCCGCGGAACGCGGGATTTCACTCCTCGCAATGGTACGGATTCAACAGTTCACCCGTGTAACTGAGGGAGTATCCGTCCGGGAAAATTTTGTTGAACGCCAGTCCTGCGGTGTGGTAATCTTACTCTTTTGGCGGCTTCCTAAACAGTCTCAGACCCAACCGACTGAAGCTCCCATAGAAAAAATAGTGTGGTCAACATCCGAGGAGGTTCGGTAAATGTTCGAGATTCTTGCAAAAGAGCGGATCGGCCCAGGAGTCAATCGGGCCGTCATTTCTGCTCCGGACATCGCCCGTGCTCACAAGCCGGGCCAGTTCATCATCTTGAGGACCCAGGAGAATGGAGAAAGAATTCCTCTGACCGTAGCGGATAAGGACGCGGAAAAAGGCACCATAACGCTCGTGTGGCAGGAAGTGGGCGTCACGACCTACTATATGGGAACCATGTGTCCCGGAGACAAACTGCAAGACCTGTGCGGACCGCTGGGCAAGCCTACTCACATTGAGAAGTTCGGAACAGTGGTAGGTGTCGGCGGCGGAATCGGGGTAGCGCCTCTGTATCCGATCACCAAGGGCATGCACGACGCGGGCAACCATGTCATCACCATCCTCGGCGCGCGAACAGAGGGACTTCTCATCATGACGGACGACATGAAAAAGGTCAGTGACGAGACCCTCATCGCCACCGACGATGGGTCCTTTGGCATTCACGGTTTTGTAACCCAGGTATTACAGGGCCTTATCGACAAGGGGACAAAGATCGACCTTTGCGCGGCCATCGGACCGGTCCCCATGATGAGGGCCGTGGTGAAGGTCACCAAGGCGGCCAATATCCCCACTGTCGTGAGTCTTAACCCGATCATGGTCGATGGGACCGGGATGTGCGGAGCTTGCCGAGTGGAGGTTGGCGGCAAGACTATGTTTGGATGCGTTGACGGACCCGAGTTTGACGGCTTTGAAGTGGATTTCGATCTGCTCATGAAGAGATTGGCCATGTACAAAGGCCCGGAGCTGATCGCATTAAACAAATTCCGTGAGACACCTCGAGGGTGTGAATGCGAGATTCCGGGAGGCACATCATGACCGAACAAGAACAACCAAAACCAGCCAAGCCGAAGATTCCTCGGCAGAAGATGCGTGAGCAGGACCCTCTGGAGAGGGCTCACAACTTCTATGAAGTGGCTTTGGGATACGACAACGATCTGGCCCTGCTCGAATCCAGCCGTTGCCTAAAGTGCAAGAAGCCCTATTGCATGGCCGGGTGCCCGGTTGAAGTGGACATACCTGATTTTATCTCCATGGTAAAGGCCGGTGATGTGCTAGGCGCGTCGTGGAAACTCAAAGAGAAGAACAGCCTCCCGCGTATCGCCGGCAGAGTATGCCCCCAGGAAAGCCAGTGTGAGTCCAAGTGTGTGCTCAACAAGAAGGGAAAAGGCGAACCATGCGCGATCGGCCGCCTCGAGAGATACGTGGCGGACTGGGCCGCGGAGCATGCTGAAGGGAAGATGCCCGAGCTTCCCAAACCGACAGGGCTAAAGGTAGGCGTAGTGGGCTCCGGTCCGGCCGGTTTGACACTTGCCGGGGCATTGATCAAGAAAGGTGTTGCCGTAACCGTGTTTGAGGCCCTCCATGAGTTGGGAGGAGTCCTGGTGTACGGGATACCTGAGTTCCGTCTGCCCAAAGCGATCGTTCGATCCGAAATCGACGAACTCAGACAGCTGGGGGTCGAGTTCAAGACCAACTGGGTCGTGGGCCGCATCGAGACGGTTGACGATCTTCTGGAAAAGCGCAAGTTCGATGCCGTGTTTATCGGCACCGGCGCGGGAGCGCCTCTGTTCCTGAGAATACCGGGAGAAAACCTGAACGGAGTGTACTCGGCCAACGAGTATCTCACCCGTTCCAACCTCATGAAAGCGTACATGTTTCCCGAATGGGATACGCCGGTGGCGAAAGGCCGAAGGGTGGTCGTGTTCGGTGGCGGAAACGTGGCTATGGACTCGGCAAGAACGGCTCTGAGGCTCGGTGCTGAAGAGGTCACCATCGTCTATCGCCGCACTATGGACGAACTGCCCGCGAGGTCGGAAGAGGTTCATCACGCGATCGAGGAAGGGGTAAAGTTCCAGCTTCTGACCGCGCCGCAGGAGATTCTCGGGAAGGAAACCGGCTGGGCTGTCGGCGTGAAATGCCAGAAAATGGAGCTTGGTGAGCCGGATGATTCGGGTAGACGTAGGCCTGTACCGGTAGCGGGGGCTTACTTCGACATAGAATGCGACACGGTCATCGTTGCGATCGGGAACGCGGCGAACCCTCTTGTCCCCTCTACTACAAAGAATCTTGAAACCAACAAGTGGGGAAACATTGTGGCCGATCTTGAGACGGGAAAGACCTCGAAAGATCGCGTTTGGGCCGGAGGAGACATAGTCACCGGTGCTGCCACGGTAATTCTCGCTATGGGGGCTGGTCGCAAATCAGCCCTATCCATGCTGCAAACCTTCGGGATTTAACACCCTATGTGCGCAGGCGACAGCCCGGGAGTCCTACGTGGAACCCGGGCTGTTTTTGGTTTCTCATCGCTGCGTTCGTTTACGGCAAGTGTCGAAAATAATGTCCGCTAACCTTTGAGGATGTTTCTTGCGATAATATGATGAAATCAGGTGATTTGCTTGTCGCCCGGCATGTCAGGAATGGATTAGAAGGCGATGCGGGGATTTCTTCCCTCGGAATCATGCGCTTGGCAAAGAAGAGACTGCTTAGCCTGTCACCGTCCGGACCTGCATCTCCTGATCCTGTAGGGGCGCATGGCGTGCGCCCGCATTAGGGCGACCACCGGTCGCCCCTACAGGAGCCAGGGGATGAGAGCAAGAGCGGACATCCTGTGACCAGCGTGATGATCTCCACGGAAGTGGGGCATTCTTTGTAAAGTGAACAATTCCGTCTTCCCTTACAAACTGAGCTTAAGAAGGTTCATCTCCGAGGCCATATTGGTGTAGAATAAACCTCAACGCTACTATGCGTCGAATAGGCAAGCATGCGTATTGTAACGACACTCTCGGTCTTGATCTTCGTCATCCTATTTCTTGCCTTCAACAGTTCTGCGGCGCCGATCCAACGAATTCAAGGGACGATTTTAGAAGTGGGGGAGGGCTTCCTAATTCTCAGCCCCGACGACAAGTCTCCCTCGAGGAAATTCCTTTTGCGCTGGAAAGCGCACTTTGTTCCACCAAAGGTCCCTTTGAAAGGGGACCACGTTCTGATACTTTACAAGGACAAGGAAGAGGGCGCTGTCATTTACGAGGTCAATTACTTGAAAGTGGCGCCGAAACCTCTCCAGTGAATCGCAGACACCTACAACGGCGTGTGTTATAGCCTCGGGTGTCGGTCGAGGTTCGAGCGATGGATTTCTCTCTGATTTTGAAAGCAGGTTTTTTTGGTTTTGCTCTGTCCGCGGGCGTTCTGATTCTCGTCTTTTACGTGGTCGGGAGTTTTGTCCGGATCTCCCAAAAGAACTTCGTCAGAGTATTTCTTCTAGCCGCAGTCGCCTCTTTCCTGGCTGTTTATGCCTTGCTTCACTACAGGTTGTCGGGTTATCAAGCTGCCGAGGCCCAGATCTTTCTTGCGGGCTGCGTGGGTGGATGGTTGGCGGGGATTTTTTCAGGCTTGACCACACTCAAGAGGCTTCTGATCTCTCTCCGACGATAGATTTCTCAAGAGGATTCTAATGAGGAACGGAAGCTGATGATGCAAGAAAGGACGGGGAGTTAGCTGGCCAATTGTTCTAGTGGAATCCTTGACAAGCCTAAAATCTGTTCCACCAATTGCGAAACTGCAATGGCTGTTATGCCCCGTCCTTGGTTCTATTAGACACATGAGGCAACCCCAGGTTCCTGCAATTGTGGTCGGGCCGAACGATAATCGGATCGTCACGGTGGCGGGGCTTGACACGGAATCGCTTACTCACTACAACCCCTTTTGTTACCAATGCGCCCGAAGAGCGAAATGAACTCGATTGGAATATCCAAGGAGCCCGTATCCATTTTGATCCCTCGACCGCTGCAGCCGGGCGACAGGCTCGGGGTGGTGGCTGCCTCAGGGCCACCGGCCGCGGAACTGCTGAGCGACGGCTTGAAGTTCTTTGAAGAAAAGGGGTTCAGCGTTGTTAAGGGCTGCCATCTTCACGAGCGCAACGGCTATCTCGCGGGCACCGACGAGCAGCGCAGCGAGGACTTGAACTGCATGCTGAGAGACCCCGAGGTGCGAGGCATTCTTTTTGCCAGAGGCGGTTACGGTCTCATGCGCTTGCTGGACCGGCTTGACCACACCGCCGTAATGAGAGACCCGAAACCCCTCGTTGGTATGAGCGACGTGACGGCCCTTCATCTGTCGCTTTACTCACAATGCGGGCTCGTGACATTGGCCGGTCCGATGATAGCCGGACAGGTAGGTCAGGGGCTCGATCCAATCTCCGAGGAATCGCTCGTCCGAGCGTTAACCGGGCCTATTGAGGGTCATAACCTGTTCGACGGAGTGGGAGATTCGATTCGGGTACTTCGGGCCGGACAGGTGAGGGCTCCGCTAGTGGGAGGCTGCTTGTCGTTGGTCACAGCGATCGTCGGCACCCGTCATTGCCCCGACTTCCGGGGGAAGGTGCTGATTCTGGAAGATGTGAACGAGGCGGCCTATCGGGTGGATAGAATGCTCACCCAATTGAAATTAGCAGGGATTCTACAAGCTGTGGAGGGGATTATTCTGGGCTATTTTTTGGGACCCGACGGCGAGGACCTTGGGAAGGAGGTGGAGACCATTCTTTTGGAACTGATGGATGCTCACCCTGTCCCCGTGGTCTCGGGATTCCCTCATGGGCATAGGCTCCCAAACCTTACCGTTCCCATCGGACGCACGGTGGAGTTGGATACCGAAAAGACACTTCTCCGGGTCTGCGACTGAAACAGAGCGAATCGAAACTACTTGGCCTCGGGAAAGTAGAGCAAATCGAGATCAAGCTGAACAGAGGCCCATGAATGGCCCACAAAAAGCGCTTGGTCCCATCGGGATGACACGGGACGTGCCCAAATTCCCTGCCTGACAGCTTTCGCGTCGGATTCCGGGAATGTTTCCCCTTTCGCGAAAAAACGGGCTTCCCACCTGGCTCCACGCACGTTGTAGAACCTGCTTTGGATCAAACCAGATCCTCCGAGCCCGCTGTGAAAAATGGTTTAAGAATGGCTGAGGGCGGGAACAGGCCGTATTCGGAGATTATTTGGGTGATTCCTACAACAACGGTAGCCTCAGGTCACCTCGTTTGGGCTATCTTCGGTCCGTCGCGGATCCTTCAGATGCTTCCCGCGTATGCTGGCGTATATCATGAGCGGAGATGCCAGGACCAAGGAAAACAACACAAGCACGGCCACGCCTAACATCAGGGGCACTATTGCCACAAGAAAAGCGAACGTCCTCACTTTGGTCAGCCACGGATTTGAAACACCGATTTCTTTCAACGCAAATCCCTCAACGTCTGGACGCTACAAGCGAAATCTTATGGCCGCTCTTTGTCCTCACTACTCCCACCAATTGACCGTTAGCGTTTATGCTTCCCGCGAACCGATGGCCACTCGGATGTACGGCCGTGATGCTGTTTCCCTGCACGTTACCGGTGAAGTGATAAGTGTCCGTCTTGCCCGAAGGGTTATGCACATGGGCCACTCCGTTTATGGCAGGGCCGTTCTGATTAATGGTAACCTCCATGACCGTGCCCATGTGTGAGGCGTACCATCTGCCGGATGCATTGACCATGGAAAAAGCGGGAAGACTCCAGAGGATCGATAGTATACCCAAAATCAGTCCCGCTACCAAATTTCTAAACATCGAAAAGACCTCCAGCCGCCCTGAAACAAGTCTGCATGGCAACCATTCACTTACTCAGCCAGGTCCGGCAGGCCGCCCGACCTCTCCTTCTTAAACGAAGGTTGATAATTGAGTAGCTTGAGCCCACAGGATGTTCCATCATGAGTCGGATAGTCTGTCGGTTCCCGGTAGAATTCAGGGATGCTAGGGAATGTCCAACCGGATTGTCCCTGTGAACCAACGCAGGCCCTTTCGAGCCAAGCGACGTCCGGTGGTGGGATCTCCTATTACCAGGGCGCCGATGGCCCCTTCTGAGGCCCGCGCTATTATCATTCCCGTTTCAAATGTCTTGATGTCCCCGCTGCCTTCAAGGCGGATCGTGCAAGGCTCCCTGAACTCCACAACTTCAGGGTCTCTTTCTTCCACGGCAATATTTATGCTCTGAACAATGCCGAGCAGCAGGTGGCGATCAGGCTTGTGGGAACCGTCCGGGACATACGTTTGGGGGGCTTCGTCCTCGTCTACGCGGATAACCAGCTGCAATTCTTCCGCAAACACCGGAAGCGGCCCCGGGCATTCCGTCACGAGCCTCATTCTCGGAGCATCTCCGTCATGTCACATTGCCTTGCTCAACAGTGCTGCCGCGGTCCCGCACCAGCCTTTGGCGAAGCGCCTCACCCAACAAGATCGCTGCTGTTTGCGCCACATTGAGGGAGTCCACTTTGCCGCACATAGGGATGAATACTGCATTGTCGCACTTCTCGAGCACAAGGCGGCGAATGCCCTTTCCTTCCGACCCTAGAACCAGGGCGACTTGTCCTGTCAAATCAATGGAATAGCACATGTCCTTCGCCCTTGAATCCGCGGCATACACCCAGAACCCGGCTGCCTTAAGCTGATCGATGGTTCGTGCCAGATTTACAACTCTGACCACCGGAATGTGGGCCGACGCGCCGGCAGCAGCCTTCTCCGCAGCGGGAGTGATCGAGCAGGCACGGTCCTTCGTGAGAATGACCGCGGCCGCGCCGAGGCATTCCGCGCTCCGCAGTATGCTACCCAAATTGGCAGGGTCCTGGATTTCGTCAAGTATGAGGACTACGCCTGTCGCCGGAACCTTTTGCGCGAGAAGGTCCTCTATTTCGGCGTACGGGAAGGGTCCCACCCTGGCAGCCAGCCCCTGATGGTGTGGTGACCCCGCAATGGAGAGCATATCGGTGGCCGAAATTCGAACGATCGGGATACCGGTGGGTTCCAGAAGTGCGGCCAGCTCACGCTCTATAATCGGGCCTCTGGATATATAGATCTTTTCAAGGGGCCTCTTGCCGGCCTTAATGGTTTCCAGAACCGGATGCACCCCGTACAGAACAGGCGGGGCATGGGGCGGTAGCTTCTTCTTGTTCAATTCGATTTCTTGTCTACTACGACCTGTGACTTGTCGCTCTCCTCCTCGGGTGCCGGCAACCGGCTGCCGATCTTGCCGGACGCGATTTCCCTGAGCGCCATTACAACCTCACGGTTGTCGCGGTCACGGACCATCAGAGGTGCGCCTCTTTTCAGTTCTTTGGTCCTCTTGGAAGCCAGAACAACCAATGCGAAACGATTTTCAACCTGCTCCAAACAATCTTCAACTGTTACACGTGCCATTTTCCCCTGTCTTTCGTTCTATTCGATGTTTTGGGTTTGTTCTCGAATTTTTTCCAGTTCAGCCTTCATGTTCACCACATACGTGGCTATGTCGGTGGAAGCCGATTTGGAACCCACGGTGTTGACCTCTCTGAGAAGTTCTTGCAAAAGGAAATCCAACTTCCTTCCCAGTGGAGACCCTTCCTCGCCACACGCAAGAAACTGCTTCACATGGCTGTTCAGTCTGGTCAGTTCTTCGGTTACGTCCGACCTGTCAGCCATGAGAGCTACTTCTTGAATCAGTCGCTCCTCGTCAAGTTCCAGTCCACCGGTCAGATCCTGTACTCTCTTGGCCAACTTTTCCTTGGCAGACGCCGTGACCTGGTCCACCAACGGCGCGATAAGCCCGGCCATTTCTAGGATCGACGCGAGTCTCTGTGCAATATCCTTCCAGAGCGCGCGGCCTTCCGTCTTTCTCATTTCGTCGAGCGCATCCAGTGCGTCGCCCAAGCTCGCTTGTGCCAGAGGCAGCTCTCCTTCTATGCCCTGTTCTTTCTCAAGCGGCACTATCAGCTCTCGGAGGGTCAGCATGTCCGAGACTGTGATTTCACCGGCCAAACCATACCGCTCCTTGAGTTCAAGGAGGCATTTATAATATCCGTCAGCCAGTTGACTGTCCAGCATGACGTCCATGAGGCCGCCCTTTCCGCCGGTCCGCGTAACGGTCACATCTATTTTGCCCCTGGAAATCCGTTCTGAAACAATCTTCCTTATTTGCGGCTCGAAGCTTGTGTAGAGCTTGGGGACACGGACGGATATGTCGAGGAAGCGGTGATTAACAGCCCTTATTTCGGTGATTATTTCTACTTCCGTGGTCATGCTGCGACCCCGGCCGAAACCGGTCATGCTTCTCACGAAATTATTCACTTTTCCAGTTGCGCCAACTTGCATTTGTAAGTTTGCCTCAGTTCGTTGAGTACGCGGACAAGCTCGCTGTCCGCGTAGTCAGGATAGGTCCATTCAAGCGGACGGTAACTTCCGCCTTGGAAAATCAAAGTGAGGTCCCCAAAGATCCCCTGTCCCAAATAGATTCTGTGGGCGTTATCCTTTCCCGTAGCCAGAACGAAGTTGCCCAGGGACATCAACCCGGGATCCAGGTTAAATCTGCGTTTGCCTTCAACCGTATATGACTGTTCTATTTCGTTAGTCAAGCTTTTGATTCCGGCCAAATCCGCTCTATCCACCAGGTCGGCAAATGCCCAAATCCATCTGCGAATTCCGAGCCCCATCTCTTTGTCGTAATAGGACGTGAATTCGAAGTTCATTGGTCCGATCTCTTCCTCCACCGGGCCCAGCGCTTGTTCAATCGCGGGTGCGGCCATATCAACGATTCCCTTGTCCGGGGTAAGAATGCTCAAAACAAGCCTGGCCGGCTCGGGGATCTTTGGGACACTCACGGTTTGACCTTCGGGGAAATTTCCTGACAACTCGTACTAAATGGGAACGTTCAGATACAAAACAGGGCCTACCACGACCTTTAACAGCGGGATCTCGGACACCGTGCCGTTAACATGCGGACTAATTGTCGGCATCGGTCTCCGTGTCAAGATCAATTCCCTCCAGCATAGCTTTGGGAACGGATTTGGGGGAAGTCTCGAAAATTTTGGGCGCTTCCTCTCTTCGGCGCCTTATAACTTTCAGAGGCTTGGGAGGCGCGGGCTGTAATGGGGCCGCCTTGGCTCTCGGAGGTCTGATCTCCCTCTTTCGCGGGGTTGGAACAACCTTGATAATAGCTTCGGAGGGGCGTTCCACCTTCTGCACGGTTTCGGGGGAAGGCCTTGCCACGATCGCTTCAACCGGTTGTCGCTCAACAGGCGCCGCGGGCTTCAATCTCTCCAACGATACACGGGGAAGCTTTCCCGCGACTTTGACCTTTGTGCTATTCAATCGTGGGATCCTGAAAGTTGTCGCCAGTGTGCACTTCATGATAGCTTCGGTCCGGTCTTTAGTCGCGTCCCTCGGAGTAGGATCGGAAACTGACTTGGGCACGTGGCCGGCTGCATTCATTGTTTCTTCCGAACCCACGGGCTCATTCGGAACACAAAGGCAGACTCTCCGCCCGAACTTTGGTGCCACCACCCGCACATGAAGCATTTTGTCGCTGATTTTCAGCATTCCGACAAGGCTCTCGCGTGTTCCCGTTGCTATACAAATAGCGCATTTTAATATCAACTATAATAATAAAGCATATTATGGCTATTTTCAACAATAGTGTGGCAGATCTTTCAAGTATTCCCTCTAACTCGCCTTGATCGGCCCGGAAATAAAAGTTGACGAAAAGGCTTACTTACCTATCTACGCCGATGATGTTCCGTTTACAGCCTGCTTGCACGATCCGTCGGCACCGATGCCAACACCAATTCAGAAAAGACGTTGACCTAACCCGGTCTTCTATATTTTGCGAATCTTTTCTTGCTCTTCTTCAGAAGTCTTGCATTCAATGCAATGCGTTGTCACAGGTCTGGCCTCAAGCCTCTTGAAGTCGATGGGCTCCCCGCAAATCTCACAGAATCCAAAAGAACCGTCTTCGACTTTTTCCAAAGCTTTCTTGATTTTGTTAATCAGCTTCCTTTCGCGATCCCGTATCCTTAGTTCGAAATTTCTGTCCGATTCCATGGATGCTCGGTCCGTGGGGTCCGGAAAGGCGCTGGTGTTCTCGGCGTCCGTCATCTCATCGACGGTCTTGCCGGCCCCCTTGACCAGTTCATCCAGTTGTTTCTGAAGTATTCCCTGGAAATACTCCAGGTCTTCCTTTTTCAACTTCATGACAAGTCTCCTTGATCGGTTCCAGCCTCGCTGGGCACGGGCCGGTCATAAACGCAACACCTTTTCGTTAGATGCCTAAACGCTGATAAAGGTTCGCATCCTTCGGTGCATCGATCCACAGGCCGCACCTGCTGTCAACCTAACCTGTAAAGCGAATCTCTCCACGACCCAACAGGTCATGCAGGTGAACTATGCCCGTCAGTCGGTCATCCGAACTCAAGACCGCCAATGCGGTGATCAGTTTTCTCTCCATCATCTCCAATGCTTCAGCCGCGGTTCTGTCCTCGCGAATAGTGAGCGGGTTGAGAGTCATAAGGTCACGCGAGCAGGAATCGTAGATACCGTCACCTTTCTCAAGCGCCCTTCGCAGGTCGCCATCGGTTATTATTCCCATAAGGCGGTCTTCGGCGGTAACAAGGGTAAAGCCCAGGTTCTGCTTGTTGATGCTGCTTATCACCTCTTGTAAGGAGGCGTCTTCCGCGACCTCAGGAACCGCACGCCTGTCCAGCATGATGTCGCTTACCTTTAAGTTTAGCCTCTCACCGAGCGTTCCCGCGGGGTGGTGCCGCAGAAAATCCTCTTTGCGAAATCCTCGTCGGATCATCAGGGCTATCGCCAAGGCGTCTCCGATTGCCAGCGTAGCCGTTGTGCTCGCTGTAGGCGCCATGTTCAGCGGGCATGCTTCCCGCGGCACGCAGCAGTCCAATACCATATCAGCCATGCGAGCCAGGGTGGAAGAAGCACCACCCGTCATTGCCACTATAAATGCGCCTCTCTTGCGAATGGTGGCGGCAAGAGAAGTAATTTCCGTTGATTCCCCGCTGTTGGAAATCGCCAGCAACGCGTCGTCTCGACTGACGATCCCCACGTCTCCGTGCAGGCCCTCCACAGGGTGGACAAAAATTGCCGGCGAACCTGTGCTTGTCAAGGTGGCGGCTATTTTCCGGCCGATGATGCCGGACTTGCCCACTCCCGTGATGATCACCCTTCCACGGAGTGAATAGAGCATGTCCACACATTGGTCGAACCTGGAGTCCAAGCGATCCAGGACAGACCGTATTCCGTCTATCTCGATCTCAAGGACCTGCCGGGCAATGTCCACGGCTCGGCCGGATAGGTTACAGATGTTGGGCGATTGCATCGGACACCATATCAACCACAAGGTTCACAGTGCTTTGCTCAGGTCCTTCCGCCATTACCCGGCACAGAAGCTGAGTGCCGGAATAACGAACCAGAAGCCGACCCGAATCTCCCAGCTTCCCCTGGGCTTCCTGCATAACTTTCTGCAATTCAGGTATGTCGTCGAGGTTTTTCCTGGCGCTCACCTCTACATTTCTCAGTACCTGCGGGTACTTTGTTACACGAGCTGCCAGTTCCGACAAGGGCTTCCCGGTCTCGCTCATCACCCTCATTACCTGCAGGGCCGAGAGGATGCCGTCACCAGACGTATTGTAATCGAGGAAAATGAGATGGCCGGATTGCTCGCCCCCAAAGTTGAATCCGTCGCTCCTCATTCTTTCCACAACATATCTATCGCCGACAGGGGTGCGAACGAGCGAGCCGCCCATCTCTTTCATGGCAATTTCCAAGCCCATATTGCTCATGACCGTGGCTACAAGGGTGTTTTTGTTGAGGCCGGCCCGGCGTATGAGGTCCCATGCCAGCAGGCCCATTATCTTGTCACCATCAACCACGTTCCCTTTTTCGTCGGCAAATATCACGCGATCGGCATCGCCGTCCAGCGCAACCCCCAGGTGAGCCCCTGTGCGGCGCACCTCGCTACAGATCACCTCCGGGTGAAGAGAGCCCGAGTCCAGGTTGATGTTGTGCCCGTCAGGATGTACCCCCACCGCGGTGACGCCCGCGCCTAATTCCTCGAAGACAAGGGGCGCCGCTCGATAAGCCGCGCCGTTCGCGCAATCCAGTACCATATTTATTCCGTCAAGCGTCATGTGCCTCGGAAAAGTGTTCTTAACAAAGACCACATAGCGCCCAAGGGCATCATCAATGCGCACAGCCTTGCCAATGTTTTCCGCAGTCGGTCTGATCTCATCTATGTTATTGGAAAAGATCAGCCTCTCTATCTCTTCCTCAAGCTCGTCGGAGAGCTTGAACCCATCTCGGGAAAAGAACTTGATGCCGTTGTCCTGGAAGGGGTTGTGCGACGCGGAAATGACAGCACCCGCGTCACATCTCATGTTCGTGGTGAGAAAGGCTATTCCGGGAGTCGGCATAGGCCCCACCAGAAGGACATCCACTCCCATGGAGCAAATACCTGCGCTAAGTGCGGTCTCCAGCATGTAGCACGACACGCGGGTGTCTTTTCCCACTAGGATCTTCGGCTTCTTTCCGGCCCCCAACTTCGCAACATGAGCAATTGCCCGGCCCAATTTCAGAGCGGTCTCCGCTGTCATGGGCTCTTTGTTGGCTACCCCTCTCACGCCGTCTGTGCCGAAAAGTCTTTTTGCCATGTATTCCTTACCTGAACTCCCAAACGCCCGGGTTGACAGCAGGCGGCAAAGGTGCAGAGGTTTTACCTATATTATCGAGGGGTTCTCGGACGGACAAACGGTCTCGTGAGATTCGACTTACAAGGAAAACGGCTTCTGTGGTATTGCACATCCGCGTTGCTCCCGAAAAATCAGACAATCTATAAATATAGCATTGGTGATTCCCGGCCACAACTTTTTTTTCAGCAGGTTGGCGTAACCATTCAGTTACCAACGGATTCACCCCGTGTAACGCAATACTTACCCGGTTCGTTTGCAAGCTCTTCCCAAAACGGCCCCAATCTGAGATATAAACAAATTGCTTCAGAATAAGGTTCGGGGTGCCTGCACCATGTGGCCCGGGCCTTCTGGGGACGGGGAGACAGGCGAAACAGCTAAAGGCTTGGACCAATTCATGATTGACCTTCATGTTCATACCAGTATGTCGGACGGGACCTTTTCTCCCGAGGAAGTCGTTCAGATCGCTATGGAAAAGGGACTGCGCGCCATCGCGATAACCGACCACGACACAACGGCAGGGGTCCGCCGGGGTCAAAGGAAAGGCGCCGAGATAGGGGTAGAAGTCATATCAGGGGTCGAGATCAGCACGGAATGGCCAAACGGGATATTGCACCTGCTCGGATATTTCGTTTGCCCGGAAGACCGCGATCTGTTGCAGGCTCTCGATTCCCTGAAAAAGGATAGGCAAGAGCGAATTCTGAAGATCGTATCCCGACTCAATGGCCAGAACGTTTCCGTCACCGTAGAAGAGGTAGCTCAGGAAGCGGTGGGTGGAGTCCCGGGCCGGCCCCATGTAGCGAACTTGATAGTGAAGAAAGGCCATGTCGCAACACTTCAAGAGGCTTTTGACCGATATTTGGGAAAAGGCGCTCCCGCGTATGTCGAGAAGAAGAAGCTCTCGCCGCTTGAAGCTATGCAACTGATCGCCAATGCGGGTGGAGTTCCGGTCTTGGCCCATCCTTATTCTCTGGAAGAACCTGACGCAGACGAACTGGAAAAGATCGTCCGGCGATTAATGCGCAACGGGCTCAAGGGCATCGAAGTCTATTACCCCAAACACACTCCTGAACAGACGGATGTCTTCCTAGATCTTTGCAGAAAGCTGGACCTTGCCGCAACCGGCGGAACTGATTTTCACGGCGCGGTAAAACCGGATGTTGAGCTGGGCACGTTTCCCGGAGGAAAGACTCTGCCGTGCTCCATGTTGGAGGAATTGAAGAAGAAAGAGCAAACAGGCCGGGATGCGTATGACTGTGCAGCCTCTTTGCACAAATGAGGCTTCCTGATATTTTTCGCTGCCGCCCAATCGCCGTGCGGAACATAAAATGAGTGCTTTCACGAAAGTTGTAGTACTGGGGCTCGACGGGGTCCCTTATTCCTTGCTGACCGAGCTTTTCCGGAATGGCGTGATGCCTAATCTGGCTGCAATGGCGGGGGAGGGTGCTTTTGCTAGGATGGACACAACGCTGCCCGCGGTTTCTTCGGTGGCGTGGGCATCGTTCATGACCGGTAAGAATCCGGGCCGTCACGGCATATTCGGCTTTACCGACGTGGCGGAAGACGAGATCTCGCTGAAACTGCCTTCTTTTGATGACATTCGACAGCCAGCGATTTGGAATATGATCCCCGGGAAATCGACCGTCGTGGTAAACCTGCCTTTCACGTATCCTGCCCGTCGACTCGACGGGACGCTGATTTCCGGATTTGTGGCTCCCATTTTCGAGCGGGCTGTTTATCCTCAGTCATTGATCCCTTGGTTGCGATCCCTGGACTACAGAATAGACGTGGACGCTGTCAAAGGTAGGCAAGACCGAGGATTTCTCATACATGATCTTTTCAAGACCTTGGACATTCGGGAAAAGGTCATGCTTTCTCTTATGGATGAAACTCCTTGGGACCTGTTTATCGGGGTGATTACAGGCACTGACAGACTGCACCATTTTTTCTTCGATGCAAAAGACGATCCGACCCACCCTTTTTATTCGGACTTCATGGACTACTACCGGCGGATTGACTTATTCTTCGGCAGGTTCCAGGACCGCGTGACGAATCAGACTAAACTGATATTGCTTTCAGATCACGGCTTTACCAGGTTGAAGAAACAGGTCTACTTGAATCCGATTCTGTGTTCTTTGGGTTACTTGTCGTTTACCAGGCCCGAGCCGCAATCGTTGAATGACATTCACCCTGACTCCCAGGCGTTCGCTATGGATCCCACCCGGATATATCTCAACACCAGGGAGAGATTCCGTCGCGGGATTTTGAGCCCTGTTGAAGCTGCTGAGGTCAGGGCAAAGCTGAAACACGAGCTGGAAGGATTGCGGCTGCGCGATGTAGGTATCATTGAAGCCGGCCCCGGTGAAACGCGTGATGATTACCTGTTTGCAGAGGTGAAAGCGAAAGAGGAGATATATGAGGGGGACCTCTTGTCCCTGGCCCCGGATCTCGTGATCATCCCCAGTGCCGGATACGATCCCAAGGCTGCGATCAACGCGGCCGCGCCTGTCATGACCGACATTTTCACCGGAATGCACACGCATGACGACGCTTTCCTTATCATACGGGACACCCGGCAGTCAGAAGTGCCTGCAAATCCTTGCATTACGGACGTGGCCGGGAAAATACTGAATGCTCTAGCTTAATGCAGCCTGCATTTGGAACCGAAATGCTGAACGTCGTCCTTGTACACCCGGAAATTCCTCCCAACACCGGCAACGTGGGAAGATTGTGTTGCGCTGTGGGTGCCACTCTCCACCTGATTAAGCCTCTCGGCTTCCATCTTGACGATCGATCTCTAAAGCGCGCAGGTCTGGATTACTGGAAAAAAGTTGATCTGGTCGTGTGGGAGGACTTGAAAACCTATCTTGCTTCGGTGTCGCCGGAAAAGCTGGTCCTCACGAGCAGCAAGCGGGGCGACATTTATCATCGCGTTCAATATCGGCCGGACGATCATATCCTTTTCGGTCCCGAAACCTCGGGGCTGGCCCCGCGCCTTTTTCAACGCTTCCCTCAGCGAATCGCCCGTGTTCCAATAAGGTTTGACAAGGTGAGAAGCCTGAATCTGTCCACAGCGGTGGGAATAGTCGTGTACGAGGCCCTGAGGCAAACCGGTGGGCTACCGGACTGAAAGCGGTCTGCCATTTTGACCGTTACTCGGCACAAACCGAACAGGGGGCCTGCTATCCGCGTCTGACTTGATCCTGTTCAGCAAAGAATTGTTTATGGGTTAATCGCGTGGAGATTTCTGGACCAACTGGGCAACTTTATTCACGAGGTCGGCCATATCGCCCGACTTGACCACGTAAGCGTCGGCTGCCTGCGTTGAAGGGTCATCTTGCAGGTAAGGGTAAGCGGTGCTGATAACAATGGGGATTCTCAATTTGAGCCTCTTGAATCGATCGAGAAAACCTCGTCCCCCCATGCCCGGCATCTTGAGGTCTAGTATGATGATATCCGGACGGCTGCCTTTAAGGATGCGTAAGGCCTCTTCACCTGTGGACGCCCCAACGACCCGATACCCCAGTTCTTCAAACACTTCCCTGTAAAGCAACCGCACGGAATGCTCGTCTTCCACATGAAGAATTACAGCCATGTTACCCTCGGCCGGATTCTAACATTTGGAGGAAGCAGACGCAAACCGGATCTCGACGGACCGGCAAGCGAAGAGATTTGATTATTCCGCCATTGTTGCAGGTGCGCACAATTTCCAGGGTCAACGGGGCGCATAGGGTCTGTCGAAGACGAATCGGCTAGTGCTGTTCCACCGCCATTGATAGTGGGCTAGGTGCGGCCCCCGGCGAGTGGTCCGGCTGGGATTTGGACAATGCCTTCAATTTGGTTTCGAGCTGGACCACCTCAGGGTCGTCCTGAGCCAACAGCGTCCACGAGTCAAAGACCACTTCATCGCGTTCACCATCTTTGAACAAAATGCTGATTTTCTTGATGTCCCCTGTCAGCCCGAATGAGAGAAGAACGCTTTTAATTCGCTCGAACTGGTTGTCGTTGCCTGGCTGGAGTTCCGCGATCAGGCCATCGGGCTGTTCTATCCTTCTGATCTCAGAAAACGCGCGAAGCCCGCCGTTTTCCATCTTCTTGATCAGCAGCATAAAAGGGTCTGAGAACCGGGCCAAATCGCGCTCGCCCTGCACGTGGTAGACCTCGCGATCTTTCTGGTCGTGCATCAAGCTGATCATGGTCCCGTCGGAGAGTATCTCCACATTGGCATCTCCGGTCATCGTCAGCAAGAAGCGGTCGGGCTTCTGGAAAACCAACCGGCACTTGACCGTGACATCCCTGTTGAACACCGACGTCAGGCGCGTTTTTGTGAAATCCGCCCGGAACTGTTTGACCAGATAAGCTTTTTTCTCCGCATCCCGTATCAGGTCCTCCAACTGGAGCCCGTTGACGGGGACCTTGGCCGCGCACGCCCCAAGCATGACGACAGCGGAGACACCCAGGACAAGTCTCTTACTAATTTCAACGACAGACGTGAACATCCGACCTAACCCCACAAGTACAATTCTCGAACACTCAAGCAATTAGTCGGTCCGGATCAATTCCAGAAGTCTTATCACGAACAATTGAAGCCACGCAAGTCCTGCACAGAGAGCCCTTCCAACTCCTCACCGCTGTTCCACGTCCCTCTTGGACCTGCATTTCATTCCTTTTCAGACTCACAAATCTTAAGGAATATTTCATTATCACAATTCTAATCATGGGGCAACTTTTATGCAACCCCAGAGGGTTACCCTTCAATTTCCAGCGGCAAAGACTGTCATTGCAAGCGCAGCAAAGCAATCTCGGCGCTCAAAGGCAGAGATTGCTTTGGGCTACGCCCTTGCAATGAAAAGTTCATGGCATCTCGTAACCTCAACCGGGCCAAGGCGTCGCCCATTGGGGAATTGCCCTGCTCCCGTAACCGAAGCGATGTCGGCTGCAACGGTTGGAGCTGTGACTATCCTGATTCCGGCGAGACATTGCTGATTTGTTCGGCTTCCCGGTATAATTGTCATCATGCTTCTGTACATGAAATCGCAACGAGAGAACAACAAGAGCAAGAAATCCTACCAATGTTCCAGGTGCGGAGCCCGGATTGCTGGAGAGGACGCGATCATTACCAGGAACGGCTCTGATCGGCATTCGTTCGTGAACCCGGCAGGAGTTCGCTGCAACTTTATAACGTTCGGCCATTGCGAAAACGTTATGGTGGACGAGAAGCTCTACATGGAGAACTCGTGGTTCCCCGGCTATGGTTGGCACTTCCTTCTCTGCCGCAGATGTTCTCAGCATTTAGGGTGGAAATACGATGCGGCTCGCGCGGAAGTGAGTCCGCAGGTCTTCTTCGGGGTCCTGATCGATTCGGTGGAACCCGTGGAACAGCAGGATTGATGCTATAGCGACGTGCAATGGACTTTGTGGAACAAGTCGGAGGGCACGGCATGCCATGCCCCTACGCCAAGACGAGGCGCTGAACTCAGTTGTAGGGGCACGGCATGCCGTGCCCGAAAAACCATGGCTTCAGGCTACCGCAAATCCCCCCGCTTGGATCTATAACCCGGCGGGCTGTCCTGTCTCGCATGCGCAAACTGAAAACACGGCGCTGCTGTTAGGGCCGGCGTCTATCGGCCGCAGACCGGGGAGTCATTGTCGCCACCTAAATTGACCCAGAGCTGAATCGCGTCCGTTACAAAAGCGGTTAATGGGATTTCGCGATTGACGCCAAGGGCAGTATCGTGATTATCTCTCACAATGGCGTACGTTGTTGTATTTCCGGACCATGATTCTTTTGAGCGCGGACATCAGTGCCTGGCATCAAGCCCTGTCTACTTGAAAACCCTTCAGCCGCCGGTTTTCTGTACCGGGCTGGTAGCTCCTACCATACTCGTGACAGGGATAACCGCTTTCATATTAGAGGAACTCAAGTCGCGAGGAGTCTCTGTGAGCGGCATGGTTCCGTATGCTCCCTTCAAGAAAACGATCCCCAAAGCCGACCCGCCAAGCCCGCTATGGTGCGAAGCCGTCGGGGATCTCAGCATTCGCGTAATCGAGGCCAGCGTCAGCGACTCGGTAAGACTCAGAGCGGAGGTGGAGACCGAGAACGACCTGGGACCATTGATACCGCTCGTCGCTTGCCTTATTCGAGGTGGTTCCTACAGGCCCGATCTGCCGGCCCTCACTTTTGAAGAGGAACACAGGCTTTTGGCGATCGCGCGGGATCGTATTGTTTTTTCCAGATCTGATGATCTCCTGGACTTTTGGACAATGCTTCGTTCGATGATTGACCTGATTGTCGCGGCATGGGAACGTCGGTCGATATTGGAGCCGGAGCGGCAACCGAGACAGGGAGTCGGAGCCATTGAAGTATTCAAGCGCCTCCCCGGCACAAATTGCGGTGAATGTGGAAGCGCCAATTGCATGGAATTCGCGACCCGTTTATTCATGGGACGCTGCCAAATTGAAAAGTGCCCAACTATTTTCGAACCGAAATGGACCCGAAATTTCGAGTCCCTCCAGTGGCTTATATCAGCTATCGGAGTTTCGGGCTTGCCACAAGGTTGCTCGGGAACGAATTCGACTTCACAAAGAATTGCCGGTTCATAGTTCGCATCAATGCGTTTCACCATAAGCTTTTAGCACAGACGGATCGGGAGCGCGAACGTGGCAGGCTGCTCCATGGCCATCCGTAACGTCCTTCAGGCGCGGAACTATCTCCGAGCAAATCGGAATCCTCAGCCAACAACGCGGATGGAAACGGCACCCTGGCGGAGGAACGATCGGACTGGGAACGTCCCCTTCCAGAATTATCCGCCTACGCTTCATCAAAGGGTCCGGAATGGGAACAGCGCTCAACAGGGCCTCGGTATAGGGGTGCAACGTGTAGTTGTACACCTTTTCTTTCGGGCCTATTTCCACAATTTTTCCCAAGTACATGACCGCAACCCTGTCCGAGATGTGTTCCACTACGGACAAATCGTGCGAGACAAATAGATACGTCAGTCCGTATTTCTCCTGCAAATCCTCCATGAGATTCAGCACCTGCGATCGGATCGAAACATCCAGAGCGGAAACAGGCTCATCTGCCACTATTAGACTTGGATTCAATGCCAAAGCTCTGGCGATCCCTATCCTTTGCCTCTGGCCTCCGGAAAACTCGTGCGGGTACCTGTCGCCATATTCGGGCCGAAGACCAACCTCCTCCATGAGGGCCGCTACCCGTACCCGCCGTTCAGCGCGGGTCCCAATTCGGTGAATGGTCAAAGGTTCCATGATGATGCTTCTTACTGTCTGGCGGGGATTCAGCGAACTGTACGGGTCCTGAAAGATGATCTGCATACTGCGCCGCACTTGTTTCATTTCGCGGGAACCAAGGTGACTGATGTCCTTTCCTTGGAAAAAGATATGGCCCGAGGTGGGGCGCTCCAATCCCAAAATCAGTCTGCCCAGAGTGGTCTTACCGCACCCCGATTCTCCCACCAGGCCCAGTGTTTCGCCCCGAACTATGGTCAGATCGACCCCGTCCACCGCGTGCACGTAGGACTCTGTGTTCTGAAAGAAGCCTTCGCTCACGGGGAAGTGCTTTACCAAGTGCTCGACACGAACCAGCTCCTGCTCGTAAGATGGTTCCAAGGGGACTGCAGCCGAATCTGACTTCAAATGAAAGCTCCTTATTATCGGGTTATCAGGTTGGGCTCTTGGCGTGACTTTGTGTCCGTGTTATACGGTTCAGGCTGCAAAGTCAATTACGAGGTGACAAGCTGGAAAAGGTTTATGCGGTTCTGGGCCTCATTCCTGGACTGATTTGGCTATCTTACTTCTATAGGAAATCTCTCCACAGGCCGAAGTCTTTCCGGAACCTGGTGCGGGTATTCTGCGCGGGCTTGCTTTGCACTATCCCGACCGGGATCGTAGAGCACTTCACCGGAGCAGGCCTCGTTCAGGACACCCTGCTGCGTTCTGCGGAGATGAGCTTTTTCCTCATCGGCCCTCTTGAAGAGTTGTCCAAGCTTGTTGCAGTGTGGCTGATAATCTACCGCAGTTCCGACTTTCGCGAACCTCTCGACGGGATAATATATGCGGGTACCGCAGCGGTGGGCTTCGCATCGGTGGAGAACATAATATATTTATTGCACTTAGGGCCGGGCATCATCGTGTCGAGGGTGCTTTTCGCAACGCCGGCTCACGTGATGTTCTCGTCCATGTGGGGATACTCCATGGGGCTGGCGCGGTTCCGAAGAGAAGGCGAGCTGAAGACGATTCTCAGCGGATTCATCCTTGCGGCATTTCTTCACGGGACCTACAACTTTTTGGTTGCTTTCAATCCCAAGGCCGCGGTTTTTTTGCTGGTCCCGTTGCTGGTTTTTATGGGTTGGCTGATGAATTCGAAGATCCAGCAGTTCCGAAGGGACTTGCGGTTCCCCGTGCTCGGACAGGGGGCGCTGATCTATTGCCCCAACTGCGGCGCGTATGCACCCGAGGAATCTGATTCGTGTCTCCGGTGCGGCCTGGACATTCCGCTGCTGGAAACCGACGCGCCTCGATTTTGCGGTAAGTGTCGAGCGCGCTTGGACCCCTGCGCTGAAGCGTGCGCGTCGTGCGGCGCTCTGGTACATCGTAGGCCGTCATGTTTGCCGACATAGTAGAGCGCCGGGAAGGTTGCCGAATGCCGTTTCAGCGCGAGTGGGATGTGGTGAACGAAGTGAACCGCATCGCCGGGGAAAAGAACACGTACAATGCGGTCTTTACAGGCGATCTCTCTTGTGTTCCTGCCTGAAGCGTGCCCGCGTTAGTGAACGGTTAAATAAGGGGTGAAATCTTCGTCACCAGAATGTTTCAGATTAATAGTTTTTCTTCGAAAATCCGAACCGTTGAGGGATCTTTTTTGCTTGACAGGAGACAAGAAAAAGAGGCAAAAAAGTTGGCGGATCATATCACAAGAGGCTTGCGCCTCGGGACGGGAAAATGAACCGGATGGTTGCCTGCAACGAATCTCTGCTCATTTTGCGCGCGTGGAACCCCTTCGCCGGTTTGCGGTCCCGTACTTCCGTTCTGAATCCCTTACATCAAAAATCTGTTACAGGAGGAATTGGCCTGAGTGGGGAGATCTCTGATTTCCTCCTCGTAAGGTTAAGACCGTAGGCCTTCCGGCCTGGAGGAAAGCAGCTTCCTCCAATTTTCGACCGCGATATGGAGGTCAGGGCACAACCCTGGCGAGGGGGATCTGTTTATAGGTCGAACGCTGCAAACAACGGAGGTGGATCATGTTCGCCAGTGCCCGTCCGTCTAACGGCGTGGTACAGGCGGTGTTTGTCTAGAATCACACATACGAGAGGCAATAGCCCACTCGGTACGGGGGATGACGATGAGAGCTTTGGGCATTCATCTTCTGATCGAGCTTTGGTCTTGCAATACGCAAAAGATTGACAACCTCGATTATCTGGAAACAATCCTGTCCCAGGCCGCAGAGGCCGCAGGAGCAACTGTTCTGAAGACCGCCTTTCAGGACTTCAACCCCCAGGGAGTCTCTGGGGTCGTGGTTATAGCCGAGTCACACCTGACCATTCACACCTGGCCGGAGTACGGATACGCTGCCGTAGACGTTTTCACGTGCGGGACTAAGGTGGACCCGTGGAAAGCAGCAGGCTTCCTGAAGCAAGAATTGGAAGCCGCAGATATGCAGGTGCGCGATTTTCAGCGAGGCATACCGTCCGCGGGTCAGAACATCGGCGAGGAATACAGGTACGTCCCACATGTCGCGTGCGGGAATTCTCACCGTTAGCGATCGCTCATCGCAAGGACTAAGAGCGGACGCTTCCGGCCCGGAACTCGAGAATGTGCTGCGGTCTCACGGCATTACCGTGGATTGGATCGCGGTTTGTCCGGACGAAGAGGAAGAAATCCGCAAGGTACTGATGGCCTGGGCGGATGAAAACAGCGCGGACCTCATTTTGACCACGGGCGGGACAGGACTGTCCCCGCGAGACGTTACACCTGAAGCCACCATGTCCGTGATCACGAGACTGGTTCCCGGAATGGCTGAAGCCATGCGCGCCTCAAGCATCAAAAAGACGCCGCACGCGATGCTTTCCCGCGCGATAGCAGGGGTCCGGGGCCGAACGTTGATCATCAACCTCCCGGGTAGCCCAAAAGGCGCCAAGGAGAACCTGGAAGCAGTTATCCCTGCTCTGGAACACGCTATAGCGAAGATCCAGGGAGATCCGTCGGAATGCGCCTGAAACCGGCAAAGGCCCACCATCGCCCCGCGCAGGGGCATTGAATTGAAGCCAACGCTTTCCGTTCAATTCCTCCGGCTATTAACATGAAGCGTCGTCGTCAGAAGAATTTGGTGTCAGCAGGGTCCGTGCTCCAGAAGGTCCTGGACCGTTTCGGCCTGCAAACCTCCCTGTCAAAGCACAATGTTGTGGCCTTATGGCCCAAGATTGTAGACTCGGCAGTTGCCAGGCATGTTCAAGCCGAGAAGGTAACCGGTTCCACGCTGCACCTTGTGGTCGATTCATCGGTATGGATGAACGAGTTGGCCGCGATGAAGCATATTTTGCTCGAAAAAGTGAACGCTTGCCTGGGGCCGGGCGCACCAAAAATAACCGACATACGTTTCCAGCAGCGCTCCTGGGCGAAAGCCGCGGAAAAAACCGTGGCTCGGCCCCTTCCACCAGAACCTACTGACCAGGACCTCAGGAATATTCACAGAATTATGGAGCCGCTAAAAGATGAGGGTCTTCGGGAAGTGGTGAGCAGAATCCTGGAAAAAGACCGAAAGCTGAAATTCGACAGAGATGCCTGACTAAGACCTGCCCTTTCATCCTGGGACCGTGTCCCCGAGGCTCTTCCCCATCCACTGAGAAATGGTGTTCTTTGACATCTCCGGAGAACTCGCGGGGACGGGAGCGAATCGTCTAAAAGCCTGCCTTGGGTTCCCAAAGAAGATCCGGGTCCTTTGCTGGTTTTTGGGTCACCGCGTCCGATGACTGCGGTTGCATCCAGGGGGAACTACCTTGTCTCCGAGTGCTCTTCCGGGGCGTCGTTGAGTTGGCATCAGACTTTTCTCGTGCGCGGACGAACTCTTCGTCAGGCACCCGAACCATGCCGATTCCAGTGGCTCCGCCGGTAAAGGGGAGCAGCACCCATATCCGGTCTTTGTCTCTCTTGCGGACGGGAAGAATCTGGGAGCCTCGTTCAGGATAACGTGGGTCATAGATCAAAATCCCCGTCTGTGTAAGTTCCCATCGGCCTTCCTCGGGCCTGAAGAAATTGGCCATCTTCATGGCTCCGTCTTTGTCCAGGCTCATAAACGCGTTGCCTCTGAAGGGTTTTACCTTGGCCTTGTCCTTATCCGTCACGCCCCACCTGAAGAACTCCTCGGAGTATTTCCATGTTCCTGTCATGAACTCTGCGGTAATTGACTCTTCTATTCCCAACAGGGCGCTCGGGTTGATCAGGAGGCTACCGTCCGTGGGAACGACTCCCGACAGAACAGGGATCAGGGTCAGGGCAAGAATCTGGAGGCTGAGCAATGTTTTGATCTCCGGGTGCAGGTAGTTGGAACATGGTTTATACCAAAAAATAGCCTTGACCGTCTATAGCATCGACTTATCGGTAGTCTTGTAGGGCGGGCCGTGCCCGCCGATTTTTGGATTCGGCGGCCAGAGGCCTCCCGACGCTCTGACAAAGATGGCAGGCTGCCTGCTCCTTCTTGCGCGGTCCGATAACGTGAAATAAGATGCCCGAATGAAAAGAAACGCGAAATTGCGGTCGCTTCTCCTAAATCTTTACGAAGAAATGGTAGCGAGTTTCGGTCATCGCAATTGGTGGCCGGGGGATTCACCGCTTGAAGTCTGCATCGGGGCTGTGCTGACGCAGAACACTGCCTGGAGGAATGTGGTCAAAGCGATCGACAACCTCAAGGCAGCTTCGGCCCTCGATCTGTTCCGAATTCACGAAATGTCTCATGACGAGCTTGCGGAGCTTATTCGGCCCGCGGGCTATTACAATGTGAAGGCTGGGAGGCTCGGCAACCTGGTGAGGCACATTGTCGAAGGGCACGACGGAGATCTGGATTTGTTGTTTCTGCTACCGATGGAGAAACTTCGAGAGGAGCTGCTTTCCATCAACGGCGTGGGAAAGGAAACAGCAGACAGCATAATACTTTATGCCGCGAACAAGCCGATTTTCGTGGTGGATGCGTACACGAAGAGAATTCTATACGGACACGGCCTCATCCGCGAAAAGGCAGACTATGACGAGGTGCAAGGACTGTTTCACTCAAGCTTGCCGCGGGATGTGGCCCTGTACAACGATTTCCACGCCCAGTTCGTGGCTGTAGGGCATCATTACTGCAAAAGAAATCCGCTATGCGATCAGTGCCCTCTGGGACAGTTCCCGAGAAGGCAAATTGCATGAGCCACCGGGTAGTTACGGGGTTTTTCACACCGATAAGATGGCGGGCACGGCCCGCCCTACAAGAAGAGCTTCACAAAATCGCAGCGCGGGCACGGCCCGCCCTACAAGACTGCTGTCTCGTTCGTCTTCCCATATTCAGGGTTACGGTGCCGCTACGGCATCCAGATGAAATTGAACCGGGAGGGATGGCATTACTTTCGGGCAAGTCGCCGTCGCAACTCTGCCCAAGGCACCGGCTGGACTTTGCCTTCGTCAAGCTCTTTGAGACGCAAAAAAACTTCTTGTTCCCATGCCGACTCAGCGTCGTCGTCCACCGTCCGGTCGAGGCTTTCAAGTAACGATCCCGCGATGGCGGCTCGTGCTTCAGGCGGAAGTTCCAAGGCCTTTTCCAGAATTTCAGCGATTTCTCGTTTCATAATCTAATCCTGCCATCCCTGCGAACAGGATCGTTGAAGTTCTTGCGCAAATAAGAGGAGCCTGCAGTGGACTTCTCTCCTTATTTCATCTTTTCGCCGCATTCCTGACAAAACTTGGCCGCGGGCTCATTGGGTTTTCCGCACTTGGGGCAACCGCTGCGAAGCGCAGTCCCGCATTCAGGGCAGAATTTCGCGTCAGCCGCCACGGGCTTGCCGCATTGCGAACAGAACTTCCCCGAACCTTCCGCTGGTGCGGCCTTAGCCGGCTCTTCCTTTTGTGCCTTCGTTAGGCTGGCAGCCATCGCTCCTGCCATCTGCTGCCCCATCGCGATGCCTGCGCCCATTCCCATGAACTCACCAGCGCCACCGGATTTTGCAGCTTCCGGTATGGCCTGGGCCGTCTGGAACTGGGTGAACCGGCCCATGTCGCCGACAATGCCCATCTGCGAACGAGTATCCAACATCTTCTCCACTTCCGGCGGAAGTGAAATATTCTCGATCAGGAACAGTGTAAGTGAGACGCCGTATTTCTGGAATTCAGGCTCCATAGCTCCCCTGGCCTTGTCCCCTATGCCCTTGTAGTTGGCGGCGAGGTCCAACGCGGCCACCTGCGCTGTCGCCAACATACTGGTAAAGGCCGAAACCAGCATGCTGCGCAATTGTCCTTCAATCTCGTCCGTAGTGAACTCGCCGTCGGTTCCCACGATTTCTTTCAGGAAAACGCCGGGGTCGGTAACTCTTATTCCGTAAGTCCCGAAGGCCCTCAAGCGAACCGCCCCGAGGTCGGCATCCCTCATCATTATCGGATTTTGCGTTCCCCACTTGAGGTCCAGAAAGTTTCTCGTGTTGACAAAGTACACCTCCGCCTTGAAAGGCGATTCAAAGCCGTACTTCCACGACCGAAGGGTTGTCATCACGGGCATGTTCTGAGTGTTCAGGCTGTACAGGCCGGGGGTGAACACGTCCGCAATCTGACCCTCATTTACGAACACTGCCGCCTGTCCTTCCCGAACCGTCAGCTTGGCCCCCATCTTGATCTCATGGTCCTGGTCGGGGAAACGCCAGACAAGCGTATCCCCTGTATCATCCAGCCATTCGATTACCTCGATCAGTTCGCCTTTGACTAAATCCCATATGCCCATGGTGATCTCCTCTTGTGTCCAGCGCGGGGAATTCGGGTGTCTCCAATGTACGAATAACACCTTGAATCTCGCTTGACAAGTGATGATCTACGGAAACCAAGATTGGAAGAAGGGAAGGGCGAGGGCACCCGATAAAGGATGCCCCCCTGGTGTGAGGTTAATCGCTTATTTTGTAAGCGCCCTTTTTTTCTTTGTCGAAATCCACATTGGCCTTCACATACTCGGCGTTGAACCCGGCCTCTTTCAGCTGATTGTACGCCATCTCCGCGCGAACTCCAGTGGAGCAGTGAATGACTATCTTTTTGTCCTTGGGCAGATCGGCCAACTTTGTCGCCAGGTCATCCAGGGGAATAGTTTTGGCGTTGGGCAAAACGCCTTCGGCAATCTCAGAAACCGCACGGACATCCAGAATGACCGTATCCGCGGCCGGCTTCTCCACCAGCGTCTTGAAGACTTCGACGTCCACTTCTCCGGGGAGAAGTTTGCGAACGTAGGTGATCTTGGCGTCGGCCGGACCTTTGGCTACTGTCTTTCCGGCCTTTTCCCAAGCGTCAAATCCGCCCGTGAGAATGCTCACCTGCTTGTAGCCCCAGGAGGCAACCTTCTTGTAGGCCTCTTTGGCCGGTTCGGTGTCTCCGTGTTGAGCGTACAGTATGACAGGGGCATTGAGATACTTGGGGAACTGATCCTTGAGCGCGTCAAGGCCACCCTCCGGCATGGCCACGGCCTTGGGGATATGACCTTTTTCCGCTACCTTGGCTGGTCTCAAATCAATCAAGATGTACGAGGCGCCGAGCTTGTCGTAGTTCTCAAGACCGGCCACGTTGGATATGACAATGTTACCTGCTTTTTTCCAAGCCGGCAGACCTGCATGGAATACCTTAACGTTCTTGTAGCCGAGTTTTTCCGCCTTCCTGGCGGCTAATGGACTCAGCACTCAAGAGAATCCTATGCAGTAGTAGATCTGGAGCACCTCCTTGTCCTTGGGCAGCAGGGTTTCTTGCAGCTTGTCAAAAGCAAAAAAGGGCATTGAGACAGCGGTGGGGATATGGCCCTGATCGTAGCCCTCCACGGGTCGGCTGTCCAATAGCACATACTTGCCTTTTTCAGGGCCGAGCGCTACCAACTTGGCCACTTCTTCCACATCGGCAAGCTTTTCCTTGGGAACTGCTATGCCTTTCTTGACCTCTATCTCCTTGGCAAAGGTCTTTCCATCCTTCTTAAAGTACGTGATCCTGATCGATTCCTGCTTGGGAATTTCCTTCATGGAAGGGGCATTCTTAAGGACAGTGGAATCGTCGAAGTAGATCACCTCCATACCTTTGTCGATCTGTAGCTGCAAAGCGTTTGCCTTGCTCGATACTTCCACCAGCTTTCCTGCAAAGAGGTTGGATGCTTTGTCGTACTCGTGACATTTCAAACAGCTCTGGTCGGACTTTGACGGCAGTTTGTCATCGGCTAGGACGGGCCCGACGAGTGCCCATCCGCCGACGAACGTCGCCGCGGTTACGAGTGCCAAGGCCGCAAGGGTTTTCCTGGCCATGCATTTCTCCTTTCAGTGGTTTGTGAAATGTGCCACAGCGGGTGGCAATTTCCATCCCCCCTTGTTAAGAACATGACTTGAATCCTAATATGTGGCCGGTCAACCGGAGGCTGACTCGCGATTGTACTGTATTGTAATATATAAATAAGTGAAGATCCATTTTTTCTGACACCCACATGAATTTTTTTTTAACTTCAAGGGCAATGGGCCGGGTAGCGAGGTTACGCCACAACCAAACGTCATGGAGGCAGTCTACATGCCATCCCCTTACCCCGCGATCTCTGGGGTTAAAGATTTCTTTTCTTTTCATGTAATGCCTACCATAGGACTCAAAGGTTAACACTCGCGACTTTTTTTGGTTACATTCAATGAACGCGCTCGGTAAGATGGCAAGAGGGCGTCGGGTTTCCATGGGACCCGCGCGGCCGGCGAACCCGGAGCACGGCGACTGGACCGATTCTTTCGAGGAGGCGTCAATGGATCTCAAAGAACTGGCGGAATGGATTGAGGCGAGGCTTTGCAGCAATTGCAGACAGGGCTACACCTGCGACAATTTCGACTGCGAGCAGGGAAAGAAAATCGCTGACATGCTGAAGCGAATGATTCCTTTCAAAGGTACGGATAGTCAGGGAAAGCCGGTTTCCGGGTGGTTGATTTCGGACTAGTGCTGCTGCCCGGTGGTCTGTGACGATTAGGCGAGCCGGCCGAATCAAATGGGTTCGAGGCATCGCTACGTCGGCAATAGGTCCTTGCCGGGCTGTTTGGGGTACGGCGTTTGTAAGCGGCCGCGCGTTCCGAACCGGTCCCTACCGAGATCCGCAATTTTTGCCGTTCCTCCCGCGGAATTGTAATATTGGGGAATCCCATTATTATTCTTGCGAAGGAACGGAATGGGATTGGGTGGAGCGGGCCAAGGAGGCTTGAGATGGAGAATTTGATCGCGCAGGCTTTGATCCAGGCGAGGCCTTTGCCGGGAGCGGACTGGAGTTGCATAAGTGCATTGTGGCAATGGGGCTTCGGTTTAGGTTTTCTGGTCGGAATTGTGGGCGCTGTAGTGTTATTCTTGAAGAAGTAGGGTCGAGCCCGAAATTCGGCCCTGCAACGCGCAAATTGCTCGGCACGATTCATTTCGTTGTTCGGAGTGTTTAATGGGCTCAGAGAGGCGTTTGAACATTCCCAAGACCGTCCCGGAGGAGTTCGCTCATGCTGTCGCCACGGTGCTGCTCCTGGGGATAGCGGAAGGGAGAGTGTGGGACAGTATTTACGGTTATCCGCCGGAAATGTCCCTGGCCTGGATCGAATCCATTTTGGATGCCAACGATCCCGCAGGACTTGTTCACCCGGACCTTGAATGGTGGGAGCACCAGGTGCTTGGACACTGACCGCGCTCGAGGTCAGGAATAGGCGGTGTGTCAACATAGAAACTGGATTTCCCTTCGGCCATGCCCTATGATGGGCCAAGCTTGTTCAGGCCGGGCAAACGAGTTTGTGGGAACCGGCCTGGTAATGGGAGACCACAGATGTACCCCATGAACATACCGGAAAACCGGACAGCCAATCAGGTGATCTGATGGGTGTAAAGCTGGACGTGCAGAAATTTGCGGTTGACTACCGAAAGGGCGTCAGCGATCGGGACCTGCTTGCCAAGTACAAGATCAGCGCTCAGGAACTGCTTGCAATTGTCAAGAAGCTGATTAAGGGAGGGCATATTTCAAAGGAGGATTACTTCGACCGAAATCGAAAAATAGACGAGTTGAAGGCGATCCGCGAAAAGGATTTCCTGAAATCCCTCCATCACTGTCCCGTTTGTAGCCACGTACAGCCCATCCCGTTTTCGACGTGTCCCGCGTGCGGAACCGATATCGCTGAACATCAGGAGGCCGAACTTTCGGGAGAAAGGGCAATCGAGAAGGCAATAGAGGAGAAATACGCGGCCGACTCTTCCGTCGGGCAAGAAGGGGGCGTTGTCGAGGCAACTCAAGCCCCGCGGCCGGCAATGAAGGCTCGGGTCACGAGGAAGGCGCCGCAAGAGGCGGTCGCGCTTCCTTCGAGGGAGCCTCCGCTTGTTCCGGAGTTCTTGAAGGCTAAGATCGGAATGCCTCTTCAGGGTCTGTCACTGCTGGAGGGGGCAGGCGACGTCCTGTTGGCGGACGCATACGCGCTGGCAGAGGTTGTGTCTGCTGATAGCTTTTCGGCCCTTTTCAAGGCCAAGCCACAGTCGAAACAGGGCAGCCCGCTACTGGTAAAGATTTTCGATCCCGTAATCCTGTCGGAGACCGATGCTGAAGAATTCTTTTACAAGTTGGCCGATTATCAGACGGGGATGGTCGATCCCAACATCCTGAGAGCCGTGGCAACAGGCACAGTAGGAGCCGACAAAGCCCTGGTGTATGAATTTTTGCCGACGACGCTGGACAATGTCCTTCGTCAGCACGAGGAGGGGCTGTCACTGGAAATGATGATGGGGATACTTCCTCAGGTCCTGAATGCGTTGGGATATTCCCATATGCACCGTGGAATCGACGGGAAGGTCCAGAGACTGTCCCATCTTCACTTGAGGCTTTCCAAGTTTCTGTTCGACGAAGACAAACAAGTGGCAAAACTGGAAGATTGCGCGGTTTGGCGTTCGCTGGTGGAAGTCCGGGGCCTCAAAAAGCATCTCTCGGACGAACCCGGGGTGGACCTTTCGGCCCTTGCGCCAGAGTGCTTTGTCATTGAAAGCAAATTCGTCAATGCTTTTCTTGTGGATATTTACGCCCTGGGGGTCTTGCTTTACAGGCTTACGACTGGCCGGGATCCTTTTTTAGGCTCCAACCTTGAAGAGTACCGGTTCGAGCACCTCCGGAAGTTCCCCGTTCCTCCTCGGGTTCACAGATATACTATCCCCAGATGGCTCGACGAGATGATCCTGAAGTGCCTCGAAAAGGAGCCGGGACAACGGTGGAGGAGCGCGACCCAGATGGAATTGGCCATAAGAAAGGACGTGCTTCAATAGGAACAAGCCAAACCAGGGCTTGCCCGTAGTCTTTGAAGGCTCTGATCGGTCCTTGCGGCATCGTCGCTCTCGGAGGAACATGAAAACCGCACCCAATAATAACTGCGCGGCCTGCGACGCCGAGTTTCGTGAAGGCGCACCGTTTTGCACGGATTGCGGAAAGCTTTCTCCCGCGGTGCTGTCAGAGGGCGACCTGGCCATAGAGATTGACGATGTGCCGGCCGAGAGATTCCGCAGCGAAGCGGTAAGCTTGCTGAAAGCGTGGTTCCCGCAACTGGACGCTATTCGCGCGGCGGAAAGGCTCAAATCAGGACGAGCCACTTTGATAGTAGGAATAGACGAGGCATCGGCTGACCGCATCCTCCAGGCCCTGGAAGCCATTAAGGTGCGGGGACGAGTCAAGTCCCTTAAAGAAAAGCCGGCCTGGCTCAGGTGGATCTGGAACCCCGGACTGGCAGTGTCTGCGGTAAGCCTCGCACTGGCTGCACTCTTTGGTGGATGGTTTGCTCTTCTCATGGTCATCCTCGCTGTCGGCGCTCCAGCTGCGGTAGGACTCTTAAAGGACCGCGGTGTGGAGCCATTGGTGTCCGGCGTCAGGCTTGGCGGCCAATCTGAACACTGGGTTCGCATAGCCGAGGAATACTCCCGCGTGATATCACAATTGAGTCCACAAGATTCAGAGGCCCTGAGGACCCTCGTTCAGACGGTCTTCCGTTTGCAGAGGCGCCTGAGGTCCGAGTCATTGGCGTCCGTTGCCGCAGGTTTCGATAGAGGCGATCTTTACCAGCGCCTGAGCGACGCGCTCAGTTCGGGTGTAGAGCTAAGCCGCCGGGTTCTAGCCGAGCAGGAAGAAAACAAGGGGCCGTTGCGAGAAGAGATTGCTCGACTCAACGAACTTGCCGGCCGCACGGCAGAATGGTTTCGCGGACTGGACGGCCCGGTGATCAAGAGTGCTTCTATCCTTGAGGCGGAACTTAGCGGTATTTCAGAGAGCATTGACCGGATAGTGCGTGAAGTTCGCCCACTGCCGGAAGTCCGATTGACCAACAAGGGGAAAGTGCCGCTTTGAGACGGCCGACGCGCGGTTCTTCAAATGAAATGCGAGTCCGGCGCTTTTTGGGGAGACGGAGGTAAGCGACTGTTATGGAGAAGCAAATCGTCCCCGCGCGGTTTCCTGAAGACAGGCCCTTGGAGGAGGACATCGGCGACTGGTGGGTGCTGCATGTGAAACCGAATTGCGAGAAACAGGTCGCCACATACCTCTTCAACCGGAAGATCAGCTACTACCTGCCGCTTTATACCAAGAAGACCAGAGTCGGCTATTTCAAGAGAATAAGAACAACTGAGGTCCCGCTATTCAGTGGCTATCTTTGCTTCGCACTGGACAAGGAAAAGCACAACCTGCTCTACGACACCAAGAAATTCGTGCGGATAATAAAAGTAGACGATCAGGAAAGCTTTGTCGAAGAACTCAATGCAATTGCGCGAGCCATCGAAACGGGGGAGGACCTTTTGGTCCAGCCCGGATTGACACCGGGTAGGAGGGTCCTAATTCTGTCCGGCCCTCTGGAAGGGACCGAAGGAGTTGTGGTCAAGCGACGCCTCGAAAGACAACTCGCTCTGTCGGTCAGGATGTTCAATCAAACTGTTCTCGTACGTTTGGACCCGCTGACAAAGGTGGAACCTATCTAACGCCCGCAAATTATCGTTTGACCATCATAGGCCGGCCTGTCTAACGACCCGCGACCCATTATAGCAGTTGTCAAAATCTTTGTCCGACAGGGTGGCGAAGTCAAGCCTATCGCTGACTCATACACTCGGCGAGCGCAGCCCGCCCTACGATTGGATGACACGCCTCCTGTAGGGCGGGCCATGCCCGCCGCAATACAAATCTTGAAAGCGGAGATGGTGGAAGTCGAGGGCTCCTCACAATAGCCCGCACGTGATTCGGACAAAAAAACTGGGAATAGATATGAGGGCCAATTTCCGGCCGACCTGTTTCAAAGCCGCTGGATTATCTTCCCGGAAGCACCCTGTAAAAGGTATCTCTTATCCCTCCTCCCAGCGCTTGAATGTCCTGGTTCAACTGACCGAAGATAGAGGAAGGAGGGGCTTCCGGCGCAGCGGGTTGCACTCCCGGTTGTTGGGTGGCTGGCGGACGGCCTGTGCCGAAGGATTCGAGAATGAATCCGCCAATGGGGTTGCGCCCAGTGACCGGTTGCGCAGGAGGCAATGCGCTTCCCATGCCTGCAGGCGGAGCACCGCCGCCGCCATACCCACCTTGATCGTATCCAGGTATTCTGGCCATCACGTTTCCCTGGTCGTCCGGGGTCACAGGCGGGCTCGATGCCTGAGAGCGACCCGGGATGTAAGGTAGGGCGGGAGGAAGAGGCGGAAGGTAAGCGCCACCCTGGGGTGTAGGAGTGGCCGCGCCAAGCGGCGCGGGCGGAGGGACCGGCGCCATGCCGCCCACAGGCATCTGGCCCGTCGCTCCAGGACCGGGGGTTTTCAGCCCTGGGCCCATTGGAGATGCGGAAACGGCCTTGGTTGAGCCAGTCTTAGCTTGAGGTGTCGCGGCCTTTCCGGGTTTGGTAGCCTGTGCCTTCTTGCCGGCTGGGCCTGCCGGCCCAGGTTTTGCGGTCTGCGGTCTTTCTCCGGGCTGGCTTGGGACGAGCCCCGAAGCCGGCGGTGCAATCGGTGGCGCGGGCACCGGTTGTCCCATTCCCGGCGGCGTCCCTTGCGGTTGAAAGGGCAGAGGCGAAAATGTTTGGCCGGCCGACGGCCCTTGAACGACCGGCGCATATCCTTGCCCCGGAGCCAACAGCGTGCTGGTAGGAGGAGGCGAGCCCTGATTCATCTGCAGTGGCTGTCCACCCTGTCCAGCAGACCTGGAAAAATCTCGGGTATTCTGGGCTACGGTTTGGGCCGCGGGCCCAAGCAGGGACTCCAAAAATTCTGCAAAAGGCGGCTCTTCCCAATTCACCATTCCAACGGAGTTGCCTACGACCTCGCCCTTTCTGTTGATCACGTACGTGGTCGGGACTCCCGGAATTTCGTAAATGGCCTCGGATTTCGAATTGACCACAAAGCTTGTCGGCACACCTGACGGCAGGTTTTGCTTCCGCACGGTAAAGCGGTTCTCTGGATCGAAAGCGAAGGTAAAGCCGAAATGGCCGCTCTGGCAGTACGACTTCAGCCTGTCTCCAGTGTCGAAGAGATTTACGGCTATGATTTCCAAACCCCGCGCCGCATACTTGCGATGAATTCTTTCCAAAATGGCTTTTTCCGCGGAACATGGCGGGCAGTCGATTTTCCAAAAATTAAGGATGACGATTTTGCCGCGAAGACCCGAGAGGTTGATCATTCCTCCCTTCACATTCTGGAGGACCATATCGTTGGCAGGGCAGGGCGCCGGATAGACGGTGAAATTGCGTTCCCTTAGTAAATCCGGCAACGCGGCCGAAACCTGAGAGGCTGAAAGGAGGGATGCTGCACAAAGAAGGAAGCCGACGGCAGCTCTATACTTGCTCATAGATCGGTTCCTTTAGCAAGAACTTAAAAACACGTTTAATGCTATAACACAATGTCGCGTATTTCAAGGCTTTTCTGGAGAAGCTCTGATTGCTTGCTTTTTTGATTTGATTATCATATAAGGCGCATTGTCTGGGGCGGCAAGGCGATCGCCGGCGCGAAAGAGCGCGGGAGGAAAGTCCGAACTCCGCAGGGCAGGATGCCGGGTAACACCCGGTGGGGGTAACCCCAAGGAAAGTGCCACAGAAAGTAGACCGCCTTCGGGCAACCGGAGGTAAGGGTGAAAGGGTGAGGTAAGAGCTCACCGGTTCCCGTGGTAACACGAGAAGCCAGGTAAACCCCATCAGGAGCAAGACCAAATAGGGAAGCGTTGGAGGACGGCCCGTCCGAAGCTTCCGGGTAGGTCGCTCGAGACGGCGGGTAACCGTCGTCCTAGAGGAATGATCGCCGTCCGGTTTTTCCGGAAACAGGATTCGGCTTACTGCCCGCCCCAGACTCCCCAAGGGGGAAAAGATGCCTGATCAAAGCCAGAACAGCCAGCAACAGCCGGAAGACCAGAAGAAAGCCGCCTCTCCCCCCCCACCGCCGGCAAGTCGTTCTTCGACGGTCAAAATCCTGGTGTCAATAGTTGTGCTGGCCGCGGCCTTTTTTGCAGTTTATCAGTCGGGGTTGCTCCACCGATTCGTGGGCACTCAAGGTCCTTTAGGGTCTGCCGCCGAACTGACCCCGGCTTTGAACAGATTGTCTCCCGATAATTCAATCTCATCTGCACAACTTTTGGCCGATCTTGGCCGAAGCCCTGTTGATCCCTCGAAGGTCCTGTTCCCCGCTTTCGATAAATCTGCGGCATCCGACCCGGACAAGAAGCCCAAGTCGTGCCCGCCCGGTTCGCCGGCCTCACTTGCCCCCCCGCTCGGGGCCGAGTCGGCAGTTGTACCCGCTCCTGGACCGGGAACGTCAGGCGCCAAGGCGGTCGAGACACCAGTCATAGTGAGCCGAGGGCCGGGCGAACCAGCACCGCAAGAAAAGCCGGGCCGGAAGAAAAGGCGCGGTGAAACCAAAACTCAAGAGGCCAAGGCTGAACCCGATAAGGAACCCAAAGGCGGTGAAGCGACCGCTGTAGCTCCTTCCGGGCCTCAGGCCGGTGAGCAGGCAAAGGTTGAAGACGGTGCGGCCAAGCAGAAAGAACCGGCGCCTCAGACCGCCGCGCAAACCAAGCCGCCTGAGCCAGCGGACCAGGCCAAGTCTGAACAATTCCAATTGCCGGGCTCTCTGGTGGTAAAAGTTCAGAACTATTCCGGCACCTTGGCCAAATGGGGGCTGATGGTCATCCTCGACGATTCCGCGGCAATGGGCAAAAAGTCCAAGTCATGGGAGCCTAATAAGATGGGAGCTGCCTCCGCTCTGGTGAGCAGGCTGCCCGAGGCTGTCACTCCAGGTTCGAGATTGGCGGTCAGGGATTTTCTTTGCACCAAAGCCGAGGGGACCAAGAAAGCGGACGCTGCTCCGTGCATGAGCCATATGCTGTATGACTGGGCCGACCACCCATTCAAAGGACTCAAGGAGAAGCTTGAAAACATTAACCCTGGTGGACAGACCAATGTTTGCGCGGCCGCTGCCTATGCAATGAAAAAGGACCTCACAGGACTCAAGGACTTGGCCCCCCGCGTATTGCTCCTGACGAGCGGTTCCGGGAAATGCACTGTGAAAGAGGTCTTGCACGCGTTGGATCAGCGGGCAGGGCAGGGCCAGACCATACTGGACGTTATTGCTTTTGCAATGGCCAAGAAGAGAGAAGGAACGTATTCAGCTTTGGCCAAGAAAGGCCGCGGTTTGTTCCTAAAGGTTGAAAAGCCTGCCGATCTCGATCAGACGCTTGCCCGATACGGCAAGACTCTCAAAACAAAAGTTTTTGAACGAATTGAAATCAAAGGCGACAAGGCCGTTTTCAACACCGCCCTCGAGGAGGAAATCACGCTTCCTCCGGGTTCCTACACCATCACCCTTCCTCAAGTTGCCGGATTGGCAGCATCCAAGAGAACAATCCCCAACGTCAAGATAAGCTCCGGCGAAGCCAAGGTCTTGGAAGTCCAGGTGAAAAAAGGCCAGCCCGTCCTCCGGGCTGGTAAGAAATAGCGCTGAAACCGGACGAGGAACTCAGTTACCGAAACAAATTGGCATTGCGTCCCCTAAATTAACGGTGTCCCCTGAATGCTGGAGAGAGCCATGGAACGATGGCATGAGCCCGTAGGATGCGGTGACCAACGGGAACCGCATCGGTCGCGTTGCCCGGCTATTTGTGCTCGATCGATGCCGTTCGCTTCGCTCACCGCATCCTACCGCGGACAACCGGGCAGGCGCTTCAAGACTTGTTCACGGACTCTCCGCGCTGCTTCAAGCATAGCCAAAGCATCTTCTTTGGTCGGCTCGAACAGATCGTCCGGGTATCGCGACCCTACTGCATAAGCAGAAAGCCTGCGACAATCTTCCTCCATTACATTTAAACCACTTTCGAACTGAACAGATCTCGCAAGCAAGGCGACCAGGTCGTGTGTTCGTGTCGGCGCTTGTCCCTGATGAACCAAAAACCCTTTGAGGAGCTTCTCAGCTGCCCGCTGGGCGTGGAAACAGACTGTGTCCCAGGGCACCTGAGCCGCTTGCAGGTTGTTTTCCATGTTAAGGAAATCGTTTTCTGCCTTTACGAGCCACGCCGAATAGTTGGTCTCAGGGGCGCTCATAAAGCACCTCCCCTTCGGCCTCAATAATGGACAAAAGGGTACCTCGGACCTTCCTCAGACGCTCCACCTCTTCCGGCGTATAGACGACCACATCCAGAGGCCATTGACGAAGGCCGAAAATGGCGCTTACCTCGATCGCCCTCTCCGGTGGGCGCTGATCGCTTTCCATTTCCACAAAAAGATCAAGATCGCTGTCCTCGCCGGCTTCTCCCCTCGCGTGGCTTCCAAAGACCACAATCCTCACGGGCTGGAATCTTTCAGCGATTTTTTGTGCAATGGCTTCGAGTTCTTTTCTCTCCATGACAACCCAACCTATCACATTTGATGCAAATTCGTTTCCAAGCGCGTAGGATTGAGTAACCAACGGGAACCGCATCATTCCGTTGCCCGGCTATTTGTGCACGAGCGACGCGGTTCGCTTCGCTCACCACATCCAGCCAGGCTAGGACGGCGGACACGGTCCGCCCTACAGCATAAGCCTATCACACACGTAGGGCGGGCCGTGCCCGCCGTCTTCGGTGCCGCCTACCAGCCCCAATCGCGCATCCTTTAAAATTTATACCGGCAATCAATCAATATTTCATTCATTCCTTCAGCTTCGATGTATCGCCGCTGGGGAGGCCAAGTTCGCGGGCGCGGAGCACTCGTCGGAGCAGCTTTCCGGAATGAGTCTTCGGGAGTTCGTCGAGAAACACTACCTCAGTCAAGGGCAACTCCGGGGAGAAATTGGCCTTCACGAACGTCTTGATCTCATGGTTGAGCCTCGCTGACGAGGGGAAGTCCTGTCTTATGGATACGAACGCCTTTACGCATGTTTTGGCAGAGGCTGAGCCGAGCGAAATTGCCGCGGCTTCTTCGACAGCCGGGTGCATCATGAGCACCTGCTCGATTTCATAAGGTCCGATGAGGGTTTCGCCGACCCTTATGAGGTCGTCGTTTCGGCCTTCATGGTAAAAGTACCCGTCATCGTCTCTCGTAACCATGTCTCCTGTAAGGAACCAGCCTCGGTGACGGAAATAGGCTTGATAACGCGGCGGGTCCTGCCAGATGCCGGTCAGCATGGAAGGCCATCCCGGCTTCAGAGCCAATTCCCCCATGGCAAGCGGAGGAAGCGGTTCGCCCTTTTCGTCCAGAACCGCGACTTCCACGCCCGGAACAGCCCGTCCCATGCTGCCGGGTTTTATGCTCGTTGCGGAGAAATTAGCTATGCAAATCATGCCTGTTTCAGTCATCCACCAGGTGTCGTGCGGGGAGCGGTTTAAGACCTTCCTTGCCCAGTAGAACTGGTCCGGGCTGAGCGTTTCGCCGGCAGTGGCTATGTGGAGCAGGCTTGATAGATCGTACCTGCCAGGCAGGTCTTCCCCGGCCTCCATCAACCTGGTGACGGTTCGCGGCGTAGTGAACCATATAGTGACCCGATGCTTTTCCAAGGTCCTGTACAAGGTCGAAGCCGATGACGGGTCGCCCTGAATCACCACGGTTGCTCCGCACAACCACGGCGCAAAAGACCCGTAAACCGCTGCTGCTATCCACCCGGGATTGCCGTCGGTCCAGACGCGGGAGGCTTCAGTGACGCCGAGGACATACCTTGCAGTCATCAACTGTCCCAACATGTCCTGATGCGCGTGGACCACGCCTTTGGGCGGCCCTGTCGAGCCCGATGTATAGATCAGATAGAGCGGCGTGGTCCCGCGAACCCATCGTATGATACTTCTTTTCGGCAATTGTTCGAGGCGTTCCGGCACTATGATTTTGCCCGGAAGCGTCCCTGTGGCAGGCCCTTCCGTAAGCAAAACATGCTCCACCCCGCCCAGGGCGTATGCAGGAAGCTTTTCGAGCAGGTCCGGGTGCGTGACTATTCCTTTGGGCTTCGAATTTTGAAGCCGCACCTCGATCTCGTCGTACCTCAGAGTCGGATACAGTGGGCAGAAAATAACCCCGATACGTGCGCAAGCAATCATCACGAAATAGATTTCGGGACAGTTGGGCAGGAATATGAATAGGCGGTCGCCCTCCGCGAACCCGCATTCGATCAGTAAATTGGCCCACTGGCAAGAACTGTCCCGTAAGTCGAGATAGCTGAACTCCCGCACCGTTCCGGCCTTTTCAAAAACCAGGGCCTTTCGGTCGCGTCTGTCTCTATTCTTTGCCCACCGATCTACGGCTTCATGGGCAATGTTGAGTTCTCCAGTCTGCTGCCAGGTAAACTCCTGTTCCATGTCGGCCCATGTGAATTCCCGGTACATCTTGTCCAATGATTTGACATCCTCGTCCGAGGTCTCCGGGGGTATTCTGGCCTTGATCATGTGTTTTTCCTCAGACGGAGTCTAAGCGGAAACTGCCGATCAATCGGTCCAAACGTGAAAAGGCTTATGAACAGCTTCCAGCTTTTCAAAAATCTCCATTGCCCGCGGGGACAGGGTAATCGGGACACGCTCTCTACGTCCTTTGTCGGTCAGGACGTCGAGCACTTCTCTCACGCAATTTGTCAGCGCTGCCACGTCAAAGCCGCCTTCGAGAGTGAAGAGCAACGGAGGCGGCCGTACCGCGTCTCTCAGATCTATCAACAGTTCGGTTAACCACCGGAATGCCTTCTCCGTGAGCCGCGTCCTGCCGATCGGGTCCCGTTCGTGTCCGTCGAAACCCGCGGCCACGAAAATCAATTCGGGCTTGTACTTCCTGATCACGGGGCCAAGGACCTTCCAATACAGGTAGAGCAAATCAACGTCGGCAATTTCTTTTGGCACAGGAATGTTAATCGTGTAACCGAGCCCTTCTCCGGCCCCGACGTGGTCCCAGTCCCCGGAATGAGGATACCAGCCGATATTGTGAGAGGAAACATACAGTACTTTCTGCGTCTCCCAAAAAAGCTCCTGTAGACCGTGACCGTGGTGCATGTCCCAGTCAACGATGAGAATTCGGCGGAACCCGTGGCGCTCGATCGCATATTTCGCCGCGATTCCGAGATTGTTGAAAATACAAAAGCCGCCGGGCCGGTCAGGTAGCGCATGATGCCCGGGAGGTCTCACCAGAGCAAAGCAAGCGTCACACCGCCCGGAGATAAGAGCCTGGAGTCCCTTGATGCATCCACCCACGGCCAGCCATGCGGCCAAATAGGACTGCGGGCCGGCCGGGGTGTCCGGAGCGAGGTTTGTGAATTCCCGTTCCGAGGTCCTCAGGACTCGCTTGATATAGGCGGGAGTATGGACCAGTTCCAAGTGTTCCAAAGTAGCCGGTTCCGGATCAATGCTTAGGAGCCCTTCCGGGAATTCCTTGTCCAGCATCCGGTAAATGCTCTTCAATCGGCCGGGACGCTCAGGATGATCGAGGCCCGTTTGATGAAGCAAAAAACGGTCGTCCCGGACAACACAAACCTTCAGTGCCATGTCTCGCTCACAATTGCAGAATCATTGTGCGCTCGCGCTCTCCCGAATCACAAAAAACGAACCCCATCTTCCTGTACAATTTTATCGCTCTAAAGTTTAGGGCCTCAACGGTAAGCCAAACTCTGTTGAGCCCCATATCACGGGCCTTTTCGATTGCCGCACGGGTAAGCTCTGTTCCCATTCCACGATTTCGGCAGGATTGGTCCATAAAGATGAGGTATTCCCCGTCTCTCTTGGCCGTGTCAACAATTATGGAAGCGTGGCCGACCAGTTTCCCCTGATGCCAGGCTAGGAAATTCTCTCCGTTCTCCAAAAGACTGTTTATCCATTGATAGCGGGCATCGGTATTTGCGGGTGGGAGGCCCTGAGTAATGGCCTTGGGGGTGAAGCGGTCATACATTTCCACAAGGGCCCACCGCTCTTCGAAACCGCTGTTTGTGATTTCAAATTCTTCACCCCGCTTGTCCACGCGTTTTATGCCATTTCTATCCGGCATGATAACTCAGGGCCCCAAATGAAAGGTCAGCACCGGCCTTTTCCCATTGGAATCGGCAAATCGTGACACAGTCAGGTGCTGACCCTCTAACGACCTATTTATGCGTTGGTACCAATGCGTTCGTTCACCAAGTTCTCGACCACTGTCGGATCCGCAAGAGTCGTCGTGTCGCCAAGATCATTTACCTGACCCGCGGCTATCTTCTTCAGAATGCGCCTCATGATCTTGCCGCTACGGGTTTTAGGCAGGCCATCCGCCCATTGAATTGCATCCGGTGTCGCAATCGGACCTATTTGAGTTCGAACTAATTGCACCAGCTCTTTTTTCAGTTCATCGGATTTCGTGGCGCCGGTGTTAACGGTTACGAAAGCGTAGATCCCCTGTCCTTTTATCGGATGTGGGAATCCGACCACCGCAGCCTCCGCGACCTGAGGATGGAGAACCAAAGCGGATTCCACCTCCGCTGTTCCCATACGATGCCCGGAAACATTAATGACGTCGTCGATGCGGCCGATGATCCAATAGTACCCGTCTTCGTCCTTCTTCGCTCCATCCCCTGTGAAATACATGCCGGGCATGCGGGAGAAATAAGTTTCTCTGAATCGTTCGTGATCTCCGTACACGGTTCTCATCATTCCGGGCCACGGTCGTTTGAGGAAGAGGGCCCCCTCCTGGCTGGGGTACTTCACCTCTTCACCCGTATCAGGATCGAGGATCACCGGGTCAACTCCAAAGAACGGAAACGAACATGAACCGGGCTTGATTGGAGCCACCCCAGGCAATGGGGTCATCAGCTGCCCACCGGTTTCCGTCTGCCACCATGTATCGACGATCGGACACCAATCGCGGCCTACATTGTGATGATACCATCTCCAGGCCTCCGGATTAATCGGTTCGCCCACGGTCCCCAACAGCTTCAACGAGGAAACGTCGTGTTTTTTCACGTAATCCTCGCCTTCCTTAGCCAAGGCACGGATAGCCGTCGGAGCGGTGTAAAACTTGTCCACACGGTGCTTTTCCACGATCTCCCAGAATCGGCCAAAGTCCGGATAGCTGGGGACTCCCTCGAACATGACGCTGGTGAAACCGAGGCAGAGCGGCCCGTAAACTATGTAACTGTGGCCTGTAACCCAGCCGATGTCTGCTGTGCACCAGAAGGTTTCATGGTCCTTGAGGTCGAAAACCAGCTTGGTGGTCATGGCCACGTGAAGCAAGTAACCGGCTTGAGTATGCAACACCCCCTTGGGTTTGCCGGTGCTCCCGCTGGTATACAGAATGTAGAGGGGATCTTCTGCGTTCATGCGTTCGGGTTCGACGTATGAGGGCAGAGATGGGTCAGCCATCAGCTCATGCCACCAAAACTCTTTCTCCGGATTCAGTTTGAGGCCAAGGTTAGCGCGATTGAAGACAATGATCTTATTAACTTCAGGGAACCGCGTGAGGGCTTCATCCACATTCTTTTTCAGTGCAAGCACCTTTCCTGCCCGGTAGCCCCCGTCAACCGTGATGACCATCTTTGGGTTGCAGTCCTGCACGCGACCCGCAATGGATTCGGCGCTGAATCCCCCGAAGATGACGCAGTGGATGGCGCCTATTCTGGCGCAAGCCAACATCGCGATGGGCAGTTCCAGGATCATGGGCATGTAAATGATGACCCTGTCCCCTTTTTGGATTCCCTGGGCTTTGAGCACCGCTGCAAGTTTGTTTACCTGTTCGTAAAGCTCCTGGTAGGTGAGGGTCCTTGATTCTCCCGGGTCGTCGCCGTCCCAGTAGTAGGCTACGCGGTTTTTCAGCTTTGGAAGGTGCCTGTCAAGGCAGTTGTACGTGACATTCAGCTCGGCTCCGCCAAACCACTCGATTTTGGCCGCCTCAAAATCGTAACGGAGCACGAAATCCCATTTCTTGTACCAGGAAATGTACTCATCGGCCATTTCCCCCCAGAAGTTGTCTACATCCTCGATTGATCTGCGGTAGAGTTCTTGGTACTCTTCCATGCTCTTGATGTATGCAATCTTCCGGTACTCTTCGAGATGGGTGTCATACCACTTTGGAGCATTCTCCATTGCCACAAACCTCCTTTTCCCTTCTGTTCAAGTTCCAGACCTCATGGGCTCATCAATGAGCCCGGTTCCGCCAAGTTGTTCCTCCCTTCTGTCCCGTTGACTCGGACAATCGTCTCTCCAGCGGTCTTGCTGCCAACAAGGCCCCGGAGTCACGCATGCACACCGTCACGGGACGTGCCAATCCGATTGCACGTCTTGACCGAAGCTAGCCGGCCACAGGACAAAAACCGATTCTCACGCTTTTTGCCGTCACCGTACTAAATAACCAAGAACGTTTCCCAACACGAGGATGTTTCCCCCGCATTTCCTCGGCGCGATGTAACCTTGGCATTTGGCACTTTTTCTGCCGAGCAGAACGAGCCGAAACGAACCGGGATTCCCCAAAGGCCGGGAGGTGCGGGACAAGGAACGCCCCTGGTCCATGATCTCCCGAATTGATAGCCTGAGAACTACGGCCCTGTATCGTGCGATGTGGCGATTTGGCTAGGAAGGACTTGAAAGCCATCAGCCATCTCTTCAGCGGAACGAAGGAGAAAGCAGAAGAAACGCGGAAAAGCCTTTTCCGCCTCTGGATTCTCTTTCGGGTTCTGTCGAAGCCGACATCTGGTTGGAGGAGCTTGCAACGATGCGCGACCGAGATCACGTGGGATTCATGAACCACGATCGCCACCAAAAAACCGGAAGAAGCCCGCCTGCAAAAAAATGGAACTCAGGAACCTCTCTGCGCGGTTCATTTGCTTCCGCGCACCCGGCAGTCTAAGAGGTCCGTTCAAGTGGGCCTGTCTTCCTGGTCAAGCGATAACAGAATGGTAATTACACCTCCACGAGTCTGTATGTCAAGTACGATCGAGACCGGACAGGCAAGCATCCAGTGACGGGTGGGGTCAGGGAGTCGTGGGGCAGGCTTTCCAGCCTGCCTATCCTAAAAGGCCCATGATGGCAGGCTGGAAAGCCTGCCCCACGAGGACAGTCTGGCCCGCGAAAGCCCGAATGCCTGCACTGAACTTCACCTGACCGGAGCCCGCAGGACGCTCATCACCCTGGTATTTGATTTTTCTGCCGGTGAATGATTAATAGGGATTGCAAAGACGCGCTCCACTTGCGAGGATATACTCCTTCTTCTCGGCGCTTTGAACTCTTCAGGGAGGTCCTGCGCTCTTGGTTGAAAGCTCATATTCGGCTCCCTCCAACATGCTCCTTCAATTCCTGGGCAAAACTCTGCCGTTCAAGGATTTGGACAGCCCCAGCCTGGAACGCCTCGCCACCCGGTGGGTCATAGATTATTTTCCCAAGGGGAGCTTGATTTTCGAGCAAGGCGTAACCGAGGTCACGCATCTGTTTCTGATTCAGAAGGGCGGCGTCAAGGCATATTTGACCAGACCGGATACGGTGAAGGTGTTGGTGGATTTTGGAGGCGAAGGAGCTGCGTTTGGCGCTTCCAGCCTCATAAGAGGCCATAAAGCGGACCTGAATGTTGAGGCCGTGGAAGACACCTTCTGTTTCTTGCTGGCAAGAGGAGACTTCCTAAAACTGATGCAGAGCAATCCGCGTCTTTCGCATTACTACCTCACGAGCTTCTCGGAGGATTTTGTGCTGGCTGCTTATTCCGAGTTGCGACAAGACAGAGTTAAGGCCAAGAATCAAGAAAGGCTGTACCTTTTTAACAAACGAGTCCAGGACCTTGTCAAAGGCCCCGTGGAGGCAATCGCGCCATCCGCCACAGTACAGCAGGCGGCCGCACGAATGTCCGCGAAGAGAATCGGGTCCTTGCTCGTTCGAGACGACGCCGGGAGCCTGATCGGAATAGTCACGGACAAGGACCTTCGGAGCAAAGTGGTTGCCAAGGGGCTTGATCCCGGTTGTTCGGTTGCAGATATCATGGCGTCTCCTGTCCAAACCATCCCGGCCCGGTCTCTGTGTTTCGACGCCATGCTCGCAATCATGCAGCGGCAAGTGGGGCACCTGGTCGTCGAACACCAAGATGAGATCGTGGGAGTCGTTACGGCCCACGATATAGTTTTGTCGCAAGGTTCGTCGCCCGTGAACCTCTTCAAGGAAATTGCTTCCCAAACCAGAATCGAAGACCTGCATGAATTGTCCCGGAAGATCCCTTTTCTCGTCAGAAGCCTTATCGAAGAAGGGGGGAAGGCCCCTAATATCACCAGGATCATCACGGTTCTGAACGACAGCTTGCTGGATCGCCTTTTTTCACTACTTAGACTTGATTTCGGGCCGCCGCCCGTGCCGTTCTGTTGGTTGATGCTAGGCAGCGAGGGACGAAAAGAGCAGACATTCCGGACAGACCAGGACAACAGCCTCGTGTACCAAGATCCTCGTGATCCCGACGAACGCAGGCAGGCTGAAAGCTATTTCGAGGCATTTGTCCCACAGGCCGTGGATCATCTGATCGCGTGCGGATACCCTCCCTGCAAGAATGAAACTGCGGCGTCCAATCCCAGATGGTGCAAGCCGTACTCAACCTGGGAAAGCTATTTCTCGGAATGGGTTTCCACACCTGACCCTCACGAAGTACGTCGGGCCCGCGTGTTTTTCGATTTCCGGGGCGGTCACGGACACAGTGCTCTAGCAGACGGACTCCGGGAGAAGTTCGCGACCCTGGCACGGCATCAGCACACATTCCTGGTTCACCTTGCCGGTGATTGTCTGCTCGACTTGCCCCCACTCTCGTTCTTTCGAAATTTCATTGTGGAAAAGGACGGTGAAAGGTCTAATCGTCTGGATCTGAAGAATCGAGGACTGCTGCCGATTGTCAACTTCGCGCGATTGATGGCATTGTGTCACGGAATTCAAGAGACCAACACGTTCGCAAGAATGGAGCTGCTGGCCAAACAAGGTCATATCCCCGCGGACTTGTACGCGGATATCCGCGAGGCCTATGAATTCCAGACCCAGCTCAATCTGGTGCATCAGCTAAGGATGGCGGAATCGGGACAGGCCCCGGACAGTTTTATCGATCCGGGTGATCTGTCCGATCTTGAGCGCAAGACGCTCAAAGACGCGTTCTCGGTAATCAACAGGTTGCGCGGGTTCATCAAAGAGGCATTCCCCTCCGTGATCTAGCTCCCTTTCCGGAGCCAAGGCCCGCGCCGGATCATCGTAACGCTACACAGCCCTTGATTTCTATGGCCTTGAGCACGGAATCGAGTTGTTTTTTTACCACGCTCTTTTTCAGCTTGTAGTTCCTGATTCTGTCCATAGTGCCCGCGTCGATAGCTGAACCCAGTACCGTGTCCACGGTCTTCAGATCTTCCTGGCAGTTGTGAGCCATTCTGACCAGCTCCGAGCATTTCTTTACGACCAGTTCATCCGCGAAAGACGGGCTGCAAACGAACAGTATCCCGAGAACCGCCACGATTATGAAGCACCAAATTCCTTTTGGCTTGTGGTTCATTGAATCTCCTTTGTCCGGCGTTGGTTTCCGGCCGGGTAATTGCGATATTCCGGCAGGGAGTGAAACAGCCGTTTATCTGGGGAGTTGTTATATCAATAATCACATATTTTGTCAATAGTAATGTAACGTTATACGAATAAATTAAAGCAATACATTATATATTTCTGCCTCGCATACGGTGATTCAAAAAACCGTATTATCGCAGCGCCACGCAAAGATATGGTTTGACAACATCGCTTCTTTTAGTGTAACATACCAGCATTCCCAGCAAAAAGGAGCATACTTGAGAATTAGGAAGCCACTTTTGGCCGTGGTGGCCTTTGGGCTCGCGGTGGTTATTCTCCCTTATCTGCCTTCGGCCGGGACATTTCCCTATACTGAAGGCATCGAACTCGGGATGCAGGCCTCGAGTGTCTTTGAGGCTCTGAAGGCTAAGACCTGTGAAGACGATCTTATGGAAACCAAAGCGGGCTTCTGTGTGGCCTTGCGGGATAATGACTTCTTTCGCCACGCTTGTTACTGCTTCGACGACCGAGGTTCTCTGGTGGAGATTCACCTGACCATACGGGAGGTTCGCGGGACGGACAATGTGGTGAAAGAGTTGAACAGTGCTTACAATCTCAACCTATCCCCGGATAAGCTGGTCGTAAGGGACGGAGTCGCGTTGGGAATCGATGGGAACAAGCTCATTATGAGAGACGCGGAAGTCCTACCACTCAAAGCCCACGCCAAGCGAGGTCCTACCAAAGAGCCGCTGGCCGAAAGTAGCAAGTGAATTCCCGATCCCGGATTGATCCTGGCTTTGTCGCTTGAAACGCTTCTCAAAGGTTACGTCTTCTCACCTGTCATCCGAACAAAGAGAGTAATCTTCTGGGTGCCACTGCCGGCTTGCCCAGCAGTGCCTCCAGAACAACTCACTGCTGGGCAAGCCGGCAGAAAGTGTCTCAGAATTATAGTGACCGGCGGATTTCTTATGTAGGCGCGCTTCGAGAAGCGCCCCGATTTCGGGCGGTTCACGAACCGCCCCTACCTATCCCGCGGTGAAATCGTAGGTTTTGAGACGGTTTCGAATTGCTCGCCTCACAAGTTGATCATGAAGACACGAAGATACGGACTGCCAGGAAAGCTGCTAGGCAGATCGTCGCTGCGTAATCCATCTCCGAAAATCTGAGCGGCCTGTATTCGGACCGAGGTTGTCCCGGCACAAACCCTCTGGCAGTCATGGCCAAGGCAAGGGTATCCGCGCGCCTGAGAGTGGCCACCAGGGCCGGGACGAGCACCGCGGCCAGATTATGGGATCGCACCAACAGGTTGCCGCGGCGGAATTCCACCCCACGCGACCTTTGCGCGTCAATTATGGTTCGCAGTTCCTGTTGCAGGAGCGGAATAAACCTTATGGCCAATAACAGCACGACGCCCAGGTCCTCGACAGGGACCTTCAAACGGGTCAAAGGGGACGCGAAACGCTGGGCCGCGCGCGACAGTTGTCTCGGTGTTGTGGTGAATGTCAGAATCATGGAGAGCATGATTGCTTCCAAGACCTGCACCGTGAATTTCAAACCCGTCTGAACACCCTCTACAGTGAAAGGCAATTCCCATTCACCTAAATATATGAGTTCACCTCCGGATCTGAAAAATAGGTTTGCCCCCGCGACCACTACAAGCATCCAGGCAAACCGGGACAGTCCCCAGGCCCATACCCGCCATCCTGTTCGAGTGAGCCAGGCCAGCGCGACCACCGCCGCAGCGGTTAGCAGTATCCCGGAGGCATTGGAGTTTGCAAAGGCAGCTAACAACAGAACTGCCATTCCCAAGAGCTTTGTCCTGGGGTCAAGCCGGTGCAGGACCGAATCACCGGGGAGGTATCCGCCGAAGGATATATCTTCTATCAAGAGACGCATGGTTCCGAGTTAACGATCTTCTACCTTCACCCTTTCTTAAAGGGTTCAACTCTGAGGAATTTGAGCAACTCCTCCAGAGGGTCATGATCCACGGGTTCCTCAAATCCCTCCAACTTGTTGCGAGCACCTTCTAAGGCGGGATGACCGGGCGGAAGTGACAGCAACGCTGTCTTGACCTTCGAGGCAAGTTCAGGAGCCGTATCCTTCAGAGAGGCCACCGTCCACTCGGGATAAAGTGGCGTGCTGCAGACCTCGTGAAAATTCTGGTGTTTCGTTTCATTGAGAATGAAGAAATCCTGCTTTTTGATTTTGCCTTCGCGCTCCATTGTTTCGAGTATGTTCGTCCTCACAGTCCCCACGTCTGCCCTTCCGTCTTTCACTGCCAAGACTACCTCATCGTGGGTTTGCCCTTCGACAAGCAATTTACAGTCCTTTTCCGGTGTAATCTCATGCTTCACCAGCACTCCTTTTTGAAAAAGCCAGCCGCCAGGAGAGGCAAACTTCATGCACATGAGTACTTTGTCACGAACGTCAGGAAGGGACCGGATTCCGCTGTCGCTGCGAGCGAATATTACTCCGCCGAAATGGCTCCCTGATCCCTTTATTCTCGCTGTCGCAAGAATCTTGGCTTTTCTGTAGACTTTGGCTCTCAAGATAAACCACGAATTGGCAAAAAGGAAGCCGGTGGGTTCATCACGGCAGAAATCAAGAACTTCCTCAAACTTAAGGGGGACTATCGTTACCTTCTGGCCCAGTTGGTGGGTCAAATAATTGGCCAGAGGTTCCCACTCCTTAAGAGTAATCTCTGCTGATCGCTGAGCCAGCACACCGAATTTCACGTCCGCTTCGACAATGGACGCGAATGACGCTACCAAAAGAATCGCCACGGCCAAACCTAGTCGCCTTTTCATCCTTTTGCCCCCTCGTAACTTTTTGTCCAACTGAGAATTTTCCGGAATTTACAGCTGAATCCCCGGGTCTAATGGTAGGTGTGTTCGAGAATCTCCGAAGGGTGAAGAATGGTGATCTCTTTTCCGGAGATTTCGATAATTCCCTGCTGTTCCAGTTTTTTGAGACTTTCGCTGATGGTTTGTTGGCAAGATCCCATCATTGCAGCCAGTTCTGCCTGAGTCAGATCCAGCCGGAACCTGACTGGGCCGTCAGGACCCTTCAAGGAGACCAATTGGTTGTAGCCCAGGCAAATGAGCAGTTTGGCAAGCCTAGAAGGCACATCTGAGACGGTGATGTTTTCGATCTGTCCGCAGAGGTACCTGATACGTCTGCCCAACATAGAGATAACCTTCGTTGCTACCCTCGCGTGTCGCAACAAAAGTCCTTCAAAATCCCTTGCGTGAACCTGATACGCCGCGCAATGGCCCAGGGCTTGGGCACTACAAAACCTCTCGTTTCTGTTTACGATCTCAGCAATTCCGAACAGCTCGCCGGGTCTCCGAATCCAAAAAATAGGTTCTTTGCCCTCAATCGTCGGGCGAAAAATTTTCACCGATCCGCCGACCAGGTAGTAGCAAAAATCACCCGGGTCCCCAACGGCAAAGATGCATTCGCCTCTATGAAAACTCCGCCTCGTTGCCAAAGAAAAAAAATCTTCTTTCGCGTCAGACAGATCCTCAAAGAAATCGGATTCCATCAGGTGCCAATGGGAATTCATCCCTGGATACTCTACCTCGGGTGACATGTTCTTCAATAGCATAACACATTCCTCACACGGAGAGTAACTGTCTTGGTACCGGCTGTACCCAGTGCTCTTGGCTGACTGCGGTAGTGGGGCCGCTTTGTTCATCGGGATAGTCTTAACTCCTGAGAGTCACGATGGGGGAGGTTTGGAGGGGGAGATGGTCTCCCCCTCCATTCTCACCGGGCGCAGAGCCGCCTCAAGCCCGGTGAACTATACCTTGAATGGATTTGGTCCCATTGCTCTGAGTTCCTCAATGTATGACCGTAAGGTGTCCACATATCTGTCAGCGTCTCTGATTTCAATCGCTTCAAACCGGACCCTTGCCGGGTCAACCATCATCGACTTCAGTTTGTCGCTCAAGTCGCCACTTCGTTTCTGCACGAGCTGGTTACCCTTCACATAGTGGCATTGGCCTTCTTGGCAACCGGCCACTATGACTCCGTCGATGCCGTTGGAAAGGGCATCGGCTATCAATGCGTTGTTCACGGCACCTGCGCATGGAACTTTCAAAAAGATGACATTTGGCGGAACAGGCAGACCTTGATCCATGGCAGCTCGGGCAGCCTTATAGGCGTCGTTTTGACAGAGAAATGCCAGAACCGTAGGGTCTTTGTCACCCATGAAAGCTGTGTTGATGGCTCCAATCTGTGCTGCTGTTTGTTTGATCGTGTTATGGCCCAGCGATACGGCGGTGAGAGGGCAGAGCCCCATGCAGTTCCCGCACTGGCGGCACCTCGCAAGGTCGGGCGTAGGGAAACCCTTTTCATCAAAAACAAAGCTGGAAAACGGGCAGCTCTCCATACAGCGCTTGCATTGATCGCACTTGGCCTTGTCCACCACCGGAAAGGTGGGTTCAATCGAAATGGACCCCTCGAGAAACCTCAAAGCCTTTAAGGCGGCCATATGCGCCGATTCGATAGCATGGCTGACCTTCATGGGCTCCCTGGCGCATCCGGCAACATAAATGCCCGTTCTCTGGCTCTCATCGGGATGACATTGGTAGTGAGACTCAAAGAAGCCGTAGGAATTCGTGGGCAAGTTGAGGACGTGGGCCACATCCGAACTGCCTTGGGCCGGCGTCATCCCTCCGGCCAATACCAGGAGGTCGAGATTCATTTCCAGCGGTCTGTTCAGAGTTGGGTCTATCACTTGCACTGCCGGTTTCCCGGAGACCGGGTGCACAATGACTCTGGATGGAACTTCACGAACAAAGACGACACCCAGATTCCTGGCCCGCCGGTAAAGTTCTTCGTCGAACCCCGGAGAGCGAACATCAATATAAAAGATGTAACAGTTCGCTTCCGGGTCCCTTTCCTTTATTTCCACGGCCTGCTTCAGGCTCACGGAGCAACAAATCGAGGAACAGTACGGAAGATGCCGCTCGTCTCTGCTGCCCGCGCACTGTACGAAGCCGATTTCCTTTATGTCTTTCAGGGGCGATTCCCGGCCCGCCCCGGGCCCCGAGTTATCCGGGCCAAGAAGCTGCTCCATTTGCAGGTTGCTGATTATGCGGTCGCTTTTCTCGTAACCGAACTCCCCCACCCGCGAGAGAGGGTATGGGTCCCATCCTGTGGTGACGAGGACCGCTCCGACTCTGAGGGTTTCCTCCGACAGGGATTGACCGAAGTCTATAGCTTGCTGAGGGCAGGCTGTCGCACATTCATTACAGCCCGGAGGGCAAAGATCTCTGTCGATTACAAAGGCAGATGGAAAGGGCATCGGCGTGGCCGGATGGACGGCCCTGGATTTGGGTAGGAGTAAATTGCCAATGCCCCCCGAAGCTGCACCTTGGCAGGAGTCTGTTTGGTTGCCCCGCGAAAGAGCCGGCACGTGAGTTGGGCACACTGCTGCACATGCGCCGCAGGCGTTACAGCGCTGTTCATTCACATAGCGGGGTCTCTTTTCGATTTTCGCTTCAAAGTTTCCGGGACCGCCTGTAAGCGAGGTCACTGCTGAGAGCGTGTGAACTTCCACGAGATCCGATCCGGCCAGCTTGTTCAGAGCGAACTCCAAGCCGCAACGGGGATCGCATAACCGCGGATAGAACCGGGAGAGTAGCGCCACTTTTCCGCCCACACCGCTTTCCTTCTCCACGAGGTGCACGTGCTTGCCCAGACCCGATAGAGTGTCGGCAGTGTGAATTCCCGCGACCCCTGCTCCGATAATCAGGACAGCGTCCGAAGAAGGGACTTCCACAGGCTCCAGGGGAACCAGGAGCCTGGTTCGTGCAAGAGACATCCGGATCAGCGATTCGGCCTTGCGCTTGAGGACGCCAGGATCCAAGTCTTCCCGGCCTATTCCCTGTTCCTCGAGGTCGCGCCATTCATGTAGGTGCCTGTTCAACCCGACTGAAGCCAGCTTAGTCTCGATAAACTTAGTCTGATATGGTGTGAAACGTCCCACCCAGAGGATGCGGTTGATGTGGCCGCTTTCCACATCCTTCATGATTGAATCAAGGAAGGCCGGGGCCCACGGATCGCTGACGATCTCACACCTCACCACGCCCTTGACCTTGGCGAATTTTGTTACCAGGGCTTCGAGGTCCAAAGTTCGGTGGAGCCCGCCTCCTTCGACACAGAGGAGAAGTCCGATTTTTGGAACAACCTTCTCCATTACTCGGGCTCAATCCTATTCTTGTAACGAAATCGTTCCACATTTCCGTGGATGTCGATACATGTCCAGGTTATGCTGTCGGTGCCCATCATCGGAATGAGCTTCGCCACGTGGTAGCCCAGCTGATATGGAATACGTGTCTCTATCGCTCCGACGGGACAGACCTTGGTACAGGACATGCAATCCCAACAATCGCGGCGCGCCCTGCAATACGCCTTCTTGTCCGGGCCCAGGGCCATCAAATCGCCGGGGCAGACCTGTTCGCACAGGGGTTCTTGCTGGGCATTGCAACCATCGCATTTCTCTCTATCAACTCTCGGGGGCATGCTGATCTCCTCCTCGTTAAGGTGTGTACCGGTCGCCGGGTACGAGTTGCTCATAGGGGCGTGTGAACATCTCCACTTCGCCGGTTTGCTTGTTCAATCTGCTTTCCACAAAGCAGTCCAGGTTCGGATCGACGTCCGGAAAATCGGACCGGGTTTGCCAGCCGGGCCAGCGGGTCTCTTTTCGAAACTTGAGGTGATGCGTGAGGACCTCGGCTACGACGAGACGGTCCAACACCTCGTGAGCGTTCATCAGATCGTGAAGGTCCTTGGCATACAGATACTGGCTCTGGTTAGCCAACATTTTCAAATGCTTGAGCGCGTAATCGAGGCGTTCTTCGTTGGTTCTGTAGAATTGCGAAATCCCGCCGGCGTACTCATCCATGAGGCGCTGCATCCGTTCTTCCATTTCCACCGGGGAAATGCCGTCAAACTCGGGGCCGCGCAACAGAGGTGCGAAAACCCTCTCCTTCTCCTTGGCCACTTGATCTGCGTTCAGGCCTGGTAGGGTCACGGAAGCTACATATTTGGCCGCGCCTCTTGCAGCCAGCTTTCCTTCAACCGCACAACCGCCGACGAACTTGTTGGGAGTCCCTCCCGCCGACTCTCCGGCAGCGAACAGGCCGGGGACAGTCGTCATGCGGTCTATGCCAACCCAATAGCCGCTTTGGCAGTGGCCACCCACTACATAGGGATCGCTGCCGTAGATCTCTATGGGCTCCTTGGTTATGTCCTGGCCTCTGCTGGCAAGGAACAAAACAAACGAGGGTCGCTCGTTCAGGTAATCCATCTTCAGGTCTTTCGCGTCCTCGGGAGACAGGTCGGTGGTATCCGCATAGGTGGGGCCTCGGCCTGCCAACCATTCCTCCATCGGCGCGTTGGCTCGAATGTAGCGGGGGGCCTTGTCACCGCCAAGATGGGCGTAGTGCTTCTCGAGAATCCGCTCCCCTTTGGCGTTGATTATCGAAGACTTGTATCCCACGGATATCGTGTCGACGGGACCGCAGTGGTCCTTTGTCCGGGTCGCTACCCATCTTTGTTCGAGTGAGGTCATTTCCGCGCCTTCACGGATCCCCACCGCGTAGCCGGTTCCCACGTTGAACGGGCTCATCCAGGTCTGGTGGTGGGAACTGGTTGCGTCGCTGGTGTATGACTTGTACAGGCCGCAAGCACCGCCGGTTGAGACAATGGTGGCCTTCGCTCTGAACACGTAGAATTTCCCGTCTCTTACTCCAAACCCCGTTGCCCCCACACATCTGTCGCGGTCCATCAGGAGTCCGGTGGCAACGACGCGATTGTAGACGTCCGCTCCCGACTCAATGGCCTTTTCGGCCATGATCGGCTTGAGTTGCTCGCCGTGAATGGAAACGTCCCATTTACCGCGGTATTGAGCGATGCCATCCTCGTCTCTCAGTATAGGCAACCCCCATCGTTCCAGGTCTTCCACCGCCTCGTTAAGTTCTTGGGCGTTGCTTAAGGCAAGATCTTCTCGTATGGGGCCTCCTCCAACCTGGGATCGACTCCATCTGACAAGATCCTCGGGAGTCCTGCCATCAGGAATGTAGGTGTTGATTGCGTCCATACCGGCGGCGGTTGCGCCGCTGCGGCTTATGTGAGCTTTCTCCATGATGGCTACGCGCAGAGCCGGATTGAGCTTCTTGGCTTCAATAGCGGCGAAACATCCCGCGTTTCCACCTCCGACAATCAAGATATCGGCCTCTATCTCTTGAGTTTCCACTTCATTAATGTCCGTAATTGTCTTGCGACTCATGATCTGTCACCTTCCCTTTCGTTCGTGAATCTTTGAGTCTTGTCTTAGCTCTAGTAGGGCCATGGTGCGGTGGGGTCCCAAACCGGCAAGCCCAAGAAGGCATACCAGGGGGCCATGACCAGCAGGCCGTAAGCGATCGCAATGAGGATGCAAACCCAGCCGGCCTTGGCGTAATCCGCTGTACTAAAGGTTTCCGTGCCATAAGCGATGACCGCAGCGGTAATCTGAGTAGGGAGCAGATACGCGTAGGTGTCGGTGTCACACACCAGGAGGGTGAACGCCACCGGATGCAACCCCACCTTGGGCGCCATCTCAAAGACGATAGGGGCCAGCATGGCCACTGCCGCTACGTTGGAAAGCATGCCTATGCGGATGATGTGGGTGCCGACCATGAGGGCGAGAACGATCCCCCACCAGGGTAGGCCGACCACCGCGCCGTGAATATGGTCAGCCAGCCACCCCGCCAGACCGGAACTGCTCATGGCCGCGGTCAGGGTGATGGCGCCGCCGAGTAGCAGAAAGGTCCCCCAGATAGTGCGGTCCTGGACTTCTTTCCACTTGAAGGGAAACAGTCCGGGCATGAACAGGATGAGGATCCCGACGAGTGCTACAGCTCCGAGCTGAAAATGATGAAGGACAAAAATAGGGCTGCCCTTGCCCATGGCGAATAGCATGGCTATGATGCCGAACACCCCCAGGAGGATCCATTCGGCCCGACTCGTTTTTCCCAGCTTCCGATACTGTCCGCTGATCTCGGTGTGGCCGCCTGCGATCTGGATGTTTGCGGTCTTGAAGTGGTAGCGCACCCACCATTGAGTCAGGACAAACATTCCCAGGTATGGGAATTGCAAAACCGCCCAATTCAAGTAGCTGAGGTTGGGGAATCCGTTGTTGCTGAAGATACCCACCATGATCAAATTAGGCATGTGAGCAGTGAGTATGAATACCCCGCAGATCATGCAGCCATAAACAAGGGATTGGATCACGATGGCTTTTTTTGCTTCTTGTTCCTGCGGTGTATCCCCCAGCAAGTTAGTGATCCCTTTAATAACCGGCAGTAGGGTGGCAGCTCGTGCGTTTGCAGCGGGTATCAGGAATGCCAGGACGATATTGACCCCAAACATGCCCCAGATGACCCGGCCTACCGTGGATGCACGGACTTTGTCCAGGATTCCCAGGGCTATGCGCCGGTCCATTCTGAGAAGCTGCATGATGGCCCCGACAAAAAAGGCAAACAGGCAGAGCCACACCTCGTGTGAGGTGAATCCCGAGAACAGCGTCGCCATAGGCGCCTTGCCGTCCTTCCAGGGGATGGCGTGGGTCAGGAGCAACAAAGTGGGGATCGAGATGCCGGTTATGCCTACGGGCAAAGCCTCCGAGACCCACATGATACTGGCCCAAACAACTATGGCCAGAACCGTCATACCGTTTGGCGGCAAGCCATTAGGAACGGGTAGCACCTTGAAGATCAAAAAGAACGCGACCCAGGCGGCGAAAAACCCTAGTAGCACCGATGTGGGGTTCTTTCCCGTGTCTCGAATGTTTTCCACTATGTAGGCGATGATGCCGGGTGGACGAGTTTCCGGAAAGTCGTTACTCGTCGCCTCTTGCACTCCCTCAGCGAGACCATCTCCGGTCTGCATGATGCTTTGCCCTCCCTGTGTATGGCTTGCTGTCCATGGTCGAAGGATACTGATGAATCGTGAAAGGTTCTATCGGCTGGACGATAAGAGAGAGAGAATTTTTCTTTGAGGCACCGAGTCGGCTGTAGAATTTCTTCAGACCTTGCCGCGGGGTAGACAGTTACCCTCCCGATGCACAAGAACAGGTGCAGTTTCGATAATTGAATATTCTTGGCATAGCCGTAAGGTATGAGCTTGAACCTCACACCGTTTGTGCTTAATACTATCTGTATAGGAATCGGGGAAGCCGCATTCAGTTTTGGCTCTCTGTAGCCTCTTGGCCATGGTCGGCACGGAGCACGGTGGCGTATCTGCGGCTCACCCCGATCCCACTACCGTTGACGGACGGTTTTGGGTAAATTCGATGGTGAAAACATGCATAAACGCGAGTTCGATGATCTGACCGTTCTTTCCAAGGCCGGCACGGTCTATCCTGAAAGCCCTGAAAAGGCCCGATTGGAGAGCTTTGCCAATAAATACGCCAATCGGAATTATGTGGTGGAATTTAACTGCCCGGAGTTTACCAGCCTTTGTCCCGTAACCGGGCAGCCTGACTTCGCTCGGATCGTTATAACCTACGTTCCCGATCTGAAATGCCTGGAGTCTAAGTCTCTAAAAATATATCTATTCTCCTTCAGGAACGCAGGCATGTTTCACGAAGAGATTACAAACAAGATATTGGACGACCTTGTTGCAGCGTGTGAGCCCAAATGGGCCAGAGTGCGAGGATTGATGAATCCCCGCGGGGGAATATCCATAGACGTGAGCGCAGAATACTGTAAACCCGGCTTTGAGCGGCCCCGCGAAATTTTGCCGTAGGAGCCGGGTACCGCAGGAAAAACCGGAGCAGCAACATGAAAGACCACGATGCGGCACGCCGGGACGTGCGGCTGTCGGGAAAATCATTATCCTTGAAAATCGTTTTGCTGGTGGTGATCGTAGCGAGTGCGGCCGCCGCGTTGTGGCTCTTTCCGGTGAAACAGCACGTTGTAAGCATTCTGGAGTGGACGCAGGGGCTCGGGGTCTGGGGTCCCGTTGTCGTGGCGGCTTTCTATGTAATCGCCACCGTCTTCTTTCTCCCCGGGTCGGTACTCACTCTTGGGGCCGGATTTCTGTTCGGTCTGCCGGTCGGATTCCTGTGCGCATGGACCGGTGCTACTCTGGGAGCTTGTGCAGCGTTCTTGGTCGGACGCAATCTTGCTCGTGATTGGGTTGCACGAAAAGTTGAAGGAAACCCTAAGTTTGCGGCAATCGATGAGGCAGTTGGCAGGGAAGGGTTCAAGATCGTTTTCTTGTTGAGGCTAAGCCCGGTATTCCCGTTTAACCTTCTCAACTACTCCTTGGGTTTGACCAAGGTCTCGTTTAGGAATTACGCAATCGCTTCCGTGATTGGCATGGTTCCGGGCGGGTTGATGTATGTCTACTTCGGGTCGGCTGCAAGATCTCTCGCGGATGTGGCCGCGGGCAACGTTGAGAAGGGTTTGGCCGGCCAAATCTTTTTCTGGGTCGGTCTTGCCGCCACAGTACTGGTCGCGGGGTTTGTGACGCGGCTGGCTCGCAGGAGCCTCAAGGCCACTGAACAACCTGCAACTGTAGCCGGCGGAATGAACGATGGCCAACAGGCTCCGGCCCAAAGGAAAGGGGACGTGTAGTTACATATGAATGGATTTGTGTTTCACCATGAATTGATCGTGCGTCTCGGCTTCTTTATTGGGATTTTCACAGCAGTGGCGTTTGCCGAATGGGCATCCCCGAGGCGTCGGCTGACCACGTCCAAGACCGTCCGGTGGCTCTCCAATATCGGGATAGTCGTCATAAACTCGATCCTGTTACGGATTCTGTTTCCGATCGCCGCGGTGGGAGTGGCCGCTTTGGCCTCTCAAAAAGGATGGGGCGTGCTGAACAATGTCGAAATACCTTATTGGCTTGCCGTGGTGGTTTCGGTGATCTTTCTCGATTTCGTGATCTACTTGCAGCATGTGATGTTTCACGCTGTGCCTGTTCTTTGGCGGCTACACATGATGCACCACGCGGACCTCGATTTTGATTTGACGACCGGGTCACGTTTTCATCCGATTGAGATCGGCCTTTCCATGCTGATCAAGATGGCCGCGGTGTTGGTTGCAGGTACTCCGGCATTGGCTGTGATTATCTTCGAGATTATTCTAAACGGCGCAGCAATGTTCAACCACGGTAACCTGTCCGTGCCCATCGCCATCGACAAAGTCCTGCGGCTGTTCGTCGTCACTCCGGATATGCACCGGGTTCACCATTCGGTGTTTCCCACTGAGACCAATAGCAACTTCGGGTTCAATCTTCCTTGGTGGGACCGTCTGCTGGGAACGTACCGGGCTCAGCCCAGGCTTGGACACGAAGGCATGAGCATAGGGCTGAACCAGTTCCGTGATCCGGCTCGTCTCACTTTGCCTTGGATGCTGGCCCTGCCTTTTGTAGGAGCTATGGGCAACTACCCCATAAACCAGAGGGGAGCTTCCGGCTCCGGCGGCTAGCCGTAATGAACCGAGGAACAGCGAGACCCGGAATGCGCCGAGGCCACTGGTTCCTGCTTTCCAGGCCCACGCGAAGCGTTGCCCAGGCAAGTCGTGAGCCTTGACGCCGGCCTCCATGCCGTGCTAATTTCCATCGTTTAGCAACTCCGATTCTATTGCTATTGGAAGGCCTTCCATGAACCCATCCTCGGACAAGAGAGCGCTGGTAACAGGTATTACCGGTCAGGACGGAGCCTATCTCGCGGACTTCTTAATTGATAAAGGATATGACGTTTGCGGTGTCAAGAGACGCAGCTCCCTGCTGAACACTCAACGAATCGACCACCTGTACGAAGATCCCCATGCGCCTAACCGCAGGCTGGAGCTTGAATACGGGGATACCACGGATTCCACCAATCTTATCCGTATCATCCAGCAATTTCAGCCCACCGAGATATACAATCTTGCCGCACAGAGCCATGTGAAGGTCTCTTTCGAGACTCCCGAGTACACCGCCAATGCGGACGCACTCGGTACCCTGCGACTGCTGGAAGCCATTCGCATATTGGGCATGACGGACAAGGTGCGTTTCTATCAGGCCTCTACCAGCGAACTGTACGGCATGGTCCAGGAGTCGCCTCAGAAGGAAACCACTCCTTTCTATCCGAGAAGTCCTTACGCTGTTGCAAAGCTGTATGGCTATTGGATTACGCGTAACTACCGCGAGGCTTACGGCTTTTTCTCCTCGAACGGCATACTCTTCAACCACGAGTCTCCCCTTCGCGGGGAGACATTCGTGACGAGAAAGGTCACTCGCGCTGTCGCCCGCATCAAGCTCGAATTGCAGGACGTGCTCTATCTCGGCAACCTCAATGCCAAGAGAGACTGGGGTTACGCAGGGGATTTCGTGGAGGCCATGTGGCTGATTCTCCAGCACAGCGAACCGGATGATTTCGTGATCGCAACAGGAGAAAATCATTCCGTGCGGGAGTTCATCGAGCGAGCGTTTAAAGAAGTGGGAATCACTGTGGTCTGGCACGGCGAAGGTATTGACGAACGGGGAGTTGATGCCGAAACCGGCCGGACGTTGGTCCTAGTGGACCCAAAGTATTTCCGTCCGACGGAGGTAGATGAATTACTGGGTGACGCCACTAAAGCCCGGGAAGTCCTTGGCTGGAAACCGAGAGTCCCCTTTGCCGAACTCGTAAGACGAATGGTCGTGGCGGATCTCCGAGAAGCTGAAAAGGAATTGCTGTGTAAAAATGCGGGGTTCCGATGAGCGATGTCCCGAGGAAAGAAACCACGGTCTTTGTGGCAGGCGCGACGGGAATGGTCGGCTCTGCTTTGGCTCGCCACCTTGGCCGAAAGGGTTATGCCCTGCTAAAAGGCCCGACCCCCCGGGTGGACCTGACAAATCAGCAGGCCACCCTTGATCTGCTCAAAGAACTCAAGCCGGATTGGCTTTTCCTTGCCGCGGCAAAAGTGGGCGGGATTCATGCGAATGCCACTTACCCTGCGGATTTCATCTATAACAATCTGATGATTCAAACGAATGTTCTTCATGCTGCGCACCTGGCCGGCGTGAAGAAGCTCCTGTTCCTCGGCAGCTCCTGCATCTATCCAAAGTTTGCGCCGCAACCAATGAAGGAAGAAGAGCTTCTAAGCGGATATCTGGAACCCACGAATGAGCCGTACGCCATTGCCAAGATAGCGGGTATCATTATGGCTAAGTCTTATAACAGGCAGTACGGGACTAATTATGTTTCGGTCATGCCTAGCAACCTTTACGGGCCGAATGACAACTTTGACCTTGAGCATTCTCATGTGATTCCCGCGCTGTTGCGCAAGACCCACGAGGCCAAAGTGGCGCGCGCCGATTCCATAGAAATTTGGGGCACCGGCGCCCCTTTGAGGGAATTCCTGCATGTGGAGGACCTGGCGGACGCTTGCGTGTTTCTAATGGAGAATTACAGTTCAAGTGAACCCGTGAACATAGGAGCGGGAACCGATCTTTCTATACGGGAGCTGGCTCTTCTAATCAAGGATGTTGTCGGGTACGACGGAGAGATCCATTTCAATCCGGACAAACCTGACGGAACTCCTCGCAAACTCCTTGACGTCAGCAGAATTAAGTCGCTGGGATGGCGACCTTCCATACCGTTAAGAGAAGGCCTGGAATCCACATACCGCTGGTACGTAGAGAACGAAAGCCGGCTAAGGAAGTAACCACCCTAGGTCACCAGTGACGCCAGCCCAAGGAAGCCGCTGCCCCTTTGTCGCGTTATCTGTAAACGACCTCGTTGCACCAGCGGCTGTCTTACGGATTTGCTTCCACATGTCCTCGTGCCCCTTTTGATACCAGTTCGCTATTATTGTCGTAACACACAAGATATCACACAGATTTGCAATCAAACTGCTGACAAAGCCTTGGCCATGGTAGGGCCGAGGCATGCCTCGCCCACCAGGGCGACACATGTGTCGCCCCTACAGTCGGTCCCTGCTGAAACAATCTGAGAGCAGCAACTTGAACGCAAATTCGTATCAGCTGTCATTGCGAGAAGCGAAGCGACGAAGCAATCTCTCGTCGCTGAGATTGCTTCGGGCTAGACGCCCTCGCAATGACAACTGTTGGCGATGTTGTATTTTTTGTGGCGAATCGGCATGGCAGATCCTACCAAGCGAACCGTGGCCAAATTGAGACATGGAAGGGACTCCGAACGGTTTTCCGGCGGAAAGTGAATTTATAAAAGATGGCTTGGAAAGCCGTGGCTTTTGCATGTATGATATTGGGGGGAGGGAGTCGGATGGGCTAGCCACGAATCCCGACAGGGAGGCGAGGCATGAAACCAACTAGCGATTATTACGTCGAAAAACTTGCCCTATTGGTCACACCTCGAAAAGGGATCCTATTCACCGTCTTGGTAGCGGCTACGCTAGTATTTACGGGTGTCAACAGGTACTTCAGCGGCAAGGGTTTTTTCACCGATATGGGCGACTACGTCGAGATCGGTGTTGAAATGGCCGTGCTTGCCGGAGTCGGATTGTATCTTCTTTGGATCATCGCGAAGAGGTCCGAAGCAATGCAGATCCTGCAGGAGAGCGAGACGCGTTATCGCAGCTTGTTCGAGGTGTCGCCGCATCCTATGTTCCTCCATAAGGATGGGAGAATTATACAGACAAATCCGGCCGGCGTAAGATTCCACCTTGCGGCCGAAGCCGATGAATTGCTCGGACAGCCCATCCTCGATTTAGTCCACCCTGACTATCGCGAAACGGTCTTGAAAAGGCTGAAGCGACTGGACCGAGAGCAGGACTCACTCGCTACCCAGGAGATCCGGGTCTTGAGGTTCGACGGAACCACTGCCGAGGTGGAAACCGCTTCCGTTGTCACTACGTATCACAACGAGCCTGCGGTTCTCACCGTAGGGTACGACGTGACCGAGCGCAACAGGGCCAAGCGGGCGCTCGTGGAAAGCGAACACCGTTACCGGCAGCTCTTCGATGTTTCTCCTGACACTATGATTGTCCACAGACAGGGGAAGATTCTGTTGGCGAATGAGGCCGCGTCCCGGTCTCTTAGAATGAAAAGTCCCCAAGAAATGGCGGGCAAATCCGTATTTGACTTCATTCCCTCCCATCATCATCAAATGGCCCGGCAGAGGTTCGACCTGGTTGAGGCTCAGTCTTCCGCTGCACCTCTCCTCGATATGACTTTTGTCAGATCAGACGGGACCTCGGGGTACGGAGAAGCTATTGCGGTTCCCACCACGTTTGAAGGGGAACCGGCTGCTCTGTCGGTGGTACGGGACGTGACCGAACGGCGACGCGCTGAAAGGGCCCTAAGAGAATCGGAGAGAAAATACAGACTACTGGTGGACAACGCTCACGAGGGAATTTTTGTGACTCAAGACGGAATGCTCCGCTTTGTCAACCCCAGAGTGGTTGAGGGCATGGAGTATTCCGAAGAGGAATTACTGCAGAAACCCTTTGTCGAGGTAGTTTATCCGGACGACCGCGAGGAGGTGGTTCATTACCACCTCAGGAGAATGTCAGGAGACGAAGTTCCCTGGCGCCGATCCTTTCGAGTTATTACCGGCACAGGGAAGGTCAAGTGGATCGAAATGGAATCGGTGCTGATAACCTGGGAAGGCAAGCCCGCGGGTTTGTGCTTCACCACGGACATAACCGATAGAAAGCTCGCGGAGGAGGCGCTGAGGGAAAGCCAAAAACTGTACAGGGACTTAGTCGAAAATGCCAATGACATAATCTACGTGACAGACGCAGATGGATACTTTGTTCTGATGAATCCGGTCGGACTCAGAACCACAGGCTACTCGTTGAACGAAATTACCAGCAAGCATTATCTCGATTTGATCCCAGCGGAATACAAGCAGCAAGTTGAAAAATTCTACGGGGTTCAATTTGTCAAAGGAATTCCCGACACTTACTACGAGGTGCCGATTATTACCAAACAGGGAGAAACGGCATGGATAGGGCAAAGCGTCCAATTGGTGTTTGAAGGTGAAGCGGTCGTAGGCTTTCAGGCCATTTGCCGGGACGTCACGGACCGAAAGATTGCCGAGGAGGCCCTGCGGGAAAGTGAGGAGCGGTACCGCGCCGTCTTCAACAATGCGGCCGCGGGGATCAACCTGTCAGACCGTGAAGGGAGGTTCCTACAGGTAAATTCCAAGTCGGCAAGCATGTTCGGTTACACGCGAGAGGAACTGCTGCGGATGTCCTTCTTTGACATAACTCATCCCGAAGATGCGGATGTTTCGAGAAAGCATCTGCTGGAATTGGTGCACGGGAAAAAGGATTTCTACGGATTGGAAAAACGTTATGTCCGAAAGGACGGCATAGTGATCTGGGCGGATATTTACGTGTCGGCAATTCGCGATGCCAAAGGAGAATACGCGGCCACGCTTGCGGTTGTCGTTGACATAACGGATCGCAAAAGATCCGAACAAGAACGGGAAAGTTTGAGAGAGCAATTACTTCAGGCGCAAAAGATGGAAGCAATCGGAACCCTGGCAGGTGGGATCGCCCACGAGTTCAACAATCTTCTCACCGTGGTCTCAGGCTATACCGAACTGCTTCTGCAAGAGAGAGACGCCCGCGACCCGGCTCGTGCGGATCTTCAGAAAATAGCCTCTGCTGCAATCAGCGGCGCGGAATTGGTGCATAAGCTCCGCACATTCGGCCGAAAGGCCGAGTACCAATTCCGCCCGATGAACTTGAACAATGAGGTGAAGGAAGTCGTAAAATTTCTGTCCAAAACGATCTCAAGAACAATAGAGATCCAATGCAATTTGGCTGCGGACCTCACCGCCATTAATGCGGATTCGGCCCAGATGGAACAGATGTTCATTAATCTCGTTTTGAACAGTCGAGACGCCATGCCCGAAGGAGGCAAACTGGTTGTTGAAACCGGAAATGTGACCCTTGGGAAGGAGTATTGCAGTTCACATGTGGGGGCAAAACCAGGCGACTATGTGATGCTGAAAGTGGCGGACAGCGGCCACGGCATGGACGAAGCTACCCGAAAACGAATTTTTGAGCCTTTCTTTACAACCAGAGGACTTGCCGAGAGATCGGGTCTGGGACTGGCCGTGGTACACGGAATCGTGGAAAAACACGGCGGCCACATTGACTGCGAAAGCAAACCGGGCGAGGGAACTACCTTCACCATATACCTGCCGGTCTTGACGGCAGATGAAGATCAACAGGAGTTGGTTGAAGAGGCGCAAATTCGCGCTGGAACCGAGACCCTTCTTCTAGTTGATGATGAAGAGTTGATAACGGATCTGGGAAAAAGGATGCTCACGCGAGCCGGATATACTGTCCTGACAGCGTGCAGCGGGAAAGACGCGAAGGACGTTTTCAACGCTAACAAGGACGAGATTTCTCTGGTGATTCTTGATCTCTCCCTGCCGGGTATAGGAGGCAAGCAGTGCCTCCGGGAGATTATGGAAATAGATTCTCGCGCAAAAGTCCTCATTGCCAGCGGGTACACGGACCTCCAGAAAAAGGAAGAACTTATTGAAGCCGGCGCGCGGGGATTCATCACGAAACCGTTTTCTATGCCGCACTTGTTGGGACAGGTGCGAGAGATCTTGGATGCCGCGTGACAACGACAACGCGGGTACGGCCTTGACCGGATTCGACCGCTACTGCAAAGGCCATGAAAAAACAGTGTTGCCCCCGCGGACACAACTGATTACACTTGGCAGAAGTGGAAGTGAAATTCTTGAAAGGAGATTTCTTATGAGGCCACTGATTTTAGTCCTGGTTTTAATGCTGGCAATAGTCGCCCCCAATTTCGGCCTGGCCGCGGAGAAAGAGGCTCAGCAAGGAGAAGCTGCCACCAAACAGGGTCAGCAAGGGGAAGGGATCACGAAGCAGGACCTGCAAAAACTCAGACAACAGCTCCAGGAAAAGGCCAAGCAAGACCTTGAGCAATTCAAACAAGATGTCCGGGACCGTGGAAAAAAGGAAATCGAGGCAGCCAAACAGGGCCTAAAAGAACAGCAACAGGGCTTGGAAAAACTCAAGAAAGACCTTGAGCAAAAGGCGAAGTCAATAAGAGAACAGGCAAAGCAGGAAATAGACCAAAAAAAGAAGCAATTGGGCGACTGGGTCAAACAGGAATTGGAGCAAAAAAAGGGCCAGGGCCAAAAATAGAGCCTATCTGCAAACAAAATGATCCGATGGTGTGTGCTTTTTTACGATGCGGATTTTTTTCTTGCCTCGCTAGAGTCCGGAACTCAATCCCGTCGAACGCCTTTGGGAGGAAATCGGTGAAAACCGGTTTCCGAACAAAGTCCTTAGGAGCCCGGATGAGGCCGAAAGTGTCCTCGTGGAAGCTTTTGCCCCCCTGGAGCGATCCTGGGACAGGATGGCAAGCATAACGGGATCTGCGTGGCTCAATATTCTTGTCTTCAAGGTGACTTGGTCTTATGGTCATTTCGATGGGATTTGACTTCATGGAGTCTAACCATCTCGCGACACAGTCTCTCAAAAATTCTCTCCTTTTCTGACGTGTTAGCCTTACGGAGCCCACCACCCCTTCTTCCCTGATCCGTCACCTATAGCGGTTCTCGAAAGTAATCACGGATTGACTTGTGGGTGCCACTGCTGGCTTGTCCAGCAGTGCGATTTCATTTCGCGAAGACCTTTGAGAATCACTATAGTCGTTCAATCCCTTGAGATCTCCGGGTGTGGCATCTAAAATATGTGGTAGCCGTGTGCGCTGAGATTTCACCTGCCAGCGGAAAATGAGCTGTCGAAGGAGGCCTGCCTTGCGGGATGAGGATAAAACCAAGGGACGACTTATCGAGGAATTGGCGGAGATGCGCAAAAGGATTTCCGAAATGGAGGCGACACAAGCCCGGCTGGTAGGAATAGAAAAGGCACTGAGGGAGAGCGAGGAGCAGTTTCGGCTTCTGTATGAGAACGCTCCTTTGGGTTATCAATCCTTGGACGAAAACGGCCATTTCCTTGGAGTGAACCAAGCCTGGCTCGATACTTTGGGATACAAACGAGAAGAAGTCATTGGCAGGTGGTTCGGAGATTTTCTGGCTCCCGGTTATCAGGATCATTTCAAGATCAACTTCCCAAAATTCAAAGCAGCGGGCGAGATTCACTGGGTCGAGTTTGAGATGCTCAGGAAAGACGGTTCCCAAATCCCTGTGGCTTTTGATGGGCAAATAGGGCGTGACGAACAAGGACGTTTCAGACAGACTCACTGCATATTACACGATATTTCTGAGATCAAGCGGTCCCAGGATGCCCTCAAAGAGAGCGAGCAGAGATTTCGAGCGGTAATTGACAACGTTGAGGTAGGGATTTCCGTTCTCAACGCTAATATGGAAATCGTTGAAGTCAACAAGGCCATGAAAAGATATTTCCCTCACGTTCGACCTGGATGCGGGCAGATCTGTTATGAGCATTACAACGACCCTCCAAGGCTGAAGCCCTGCTCGTACTGTCCTTGTGTTCTTACCCTCCAGGACGGTGAAGTACATGACGCGATCACCGAAACCCCGGCAGGTTCGGAAATCAGATGCTATCACCTCATCTCGTCTCCAATCAAGGATTCTGAGGGTCGGGTTCAGTACGTCATTGAGCTGACTGAGGACATAACGGACAGGAAGCGTGCGGAAGAGGCCTTGCGTCTTAGCGAGGAACGGTATCGGCGACTGTTTGAGGATGCGCCCTTAATGTATGTAATCACGCGGAATGAACGAGGCGTACCCCTCATCAGCGACTGCAACGAACTGTTTCTGAATTCAGTGGGTTACACGCGAAAAGCAGTGCTGGGACAGCCGCTGGCGGATTTTTACTCGCCTGAGTCTCGCACGGAACTCCTCGAACGTGGCGGGTACACACGTGCTCTGGCGGGGGAATTTTTCATCGGCGAACGACAACTGCTGACTCACGATGGCAGGCTCATCCCGGCTCTCCTATACACCGCGACTGAAATGGATCCTTCGGGACAGGTGATCGGGACACGGGCCATGTTTGTGGACATCACTGGGCGCAAGAAGGCCGAGGGAAAGATGCAGGATTCCGAAGAACGGCTACGGCTGACTTTGGAAGCCGCCCAGATCGGGATTTGGGATTGGGATGTGAAAAATGATCAATGGTATGCCTCTCCAACATACCATTCCATGCTTGGATATGAACCTGAAACAGGGCTGGCGGACCGCCGCAAATGGTTGGACCGAGTGCATCCCGATGATCGGGCGCAAGTGAAAGAGAGAATTCAGGAGGTGCTGACGAGGGATTTCAAGGAATATCAATACGAAGCGCGCTTGCAGCATGCCGACGGCACTTATCGGTGGCAACAGGTCCGGGGATTCGGCATCAAACGTGATGAAAACGGAAAGGTGACCCGGATGCTGGGGATTAGAATGGACATCACCGAACGCAAACAGGCGGAGGAGGCGCGGAGAGAAAGTGATAAACGATACCGTACCCTCTTTGAAGAATCGAGAGACGGGGTGTACTTTGTCCTGAGAGATGGGGAGATAATGGATGTCAACCCGTCTTTCTTGGAAATCTTTGGCTACACAAGAGAGGAGCTGATCGGCAAGGACATCCGCGCCCTCTACGTTGATCCTGCTGACCGCCTAAAGTTCCAGGAGGAGATAGAGAAGAAGGGATTCGTGAAAGATTATGCGGTCAAGTATCGGAAGAGAGACGGAGCAGAGATGGACTGCCTGCTCACCTCATCTGTGTATCATAGGGAGGATGGAAGCATTGCCGGATACCGGGGAATCGTACGAGATGTGACCGACCAAAAAAAACTTCAGAGAGAACTCCTTCAGGCACAAAAGATGGAATCCATCGGCACTCTGGCTGGAGGCATTGCTCACGATTTCAACAACTTACTAACAGTAGTCCTGGGATTCTCCGAATTGCTTCTCATCGGTAAAGATCAACGAGACCCTTCATATGCAGACCTTCAGAGAATAAAACACGCAGCCACGAGTGGAGCCGATCTGGTAAAAAGAATACTTGCCTTTAGCAGGAAGGCCGATTTCAATCCACGCCCCTTGAATCTGAACCACGAAATTGAGCAGGCCAAACAATTGCTGACTAGAACGGTTCCCAAAATGATCGAAGTCGAACTGGCCCTGTCTAATGGACTACCCCCGGTGATTGCAGACCCGACCCAAGTGGAGCAGGTCCTCATGAACCTTGCGGTGAATGCTAGAGACGCCATGCCGGATGGGGGTAAGCTGACCATTGTTACGAGGCTTGTTGCCCTGGATGAAGAATATTGCGGGCTGCATTTGGGCGCAAAACCGGGTAATTATGTAATGCTTTCCGTTTCAGATACGGGTCACGGCATGGATCAGGAAACATTGAATCACATATTTGAGCCTTTTTACACTACCAAGGCTTCGGGCGAGGGAACAGGTCTCGGCTTGGCTATGGTCTATGGCATGGTCAAACAGCATGGAGGTTACATTATCTGCAACAGCGAACCTGGGATGGGGACAACGTTCAATATCTATCTGCCTGTGATCCCGAACGAAGCGAAGTCGGAGAACGCCACGGAGACACGGATACTCTCGCGTGGTACTGAGACAATCCTGTTGGTGGATGATGAAGAGATGGTAAGGGACCTGGGGAAAAGGATTCTGGAACGATCCGGTTACGCTGTGCTCACCGCAGCCAATGGACTAGAGACTTTGGATGAGTACAAGAAAGAAGGGCACAACATTTCGCTCGTGATCCTGGATCTCATGATGCCGGAAATGGGGGGCAAGCAGTGTCTTGAGGACCTTCTGAAGATTGACCCACAAATAAAGGTGCTAATAGCCAGCGGCTATTCCGCGGCCGGAGAGACCAAGAAGGCCATTGAATTAGGAGCAAGCGGCTTCGTCGATAAACCCTACGCAATGAAGGGGCTTCTAGAAGCAGTTCGCCGTGTTCTGGACGCGTAAACGATCGCACCGAGTTATAGGCCCAAAGGAGCCAATCTGTGGAGGAGGAAAGCGTCTCTTATGAACGGTTGCTGGACGGGATCTCGGACGGAGTCTATTTCATGGACCGAGACCGAATCATTCGGTATTGGAATCGTGGCACAGAGAGAATCACGGGTTTCAAGAAAGAAGAGGTCATCGGAACGGCATGTCGGGACAATGTGCTTAGGCACGTGGATGATGCGGGAACTATTCTCTGTCCGTCCGAGTTAAGTGACCCCCGGCAGAGCCGGGGGTCACTTAACTTTATTCATTTTTTAGGTCGAGTCTGAAGTCCTGACGCCGGAGCCACTTTCTTCCAGAGCCGGACAGGGCTTCAAGCCCGTCCCGGGCAGGTGTCTGATTAGCCGATTCCAGAAATCGTTCCATAGGGGTCTTGCAGTCAAGTGCATCGAGGTCTCTTTCCCAGTCAAGGAATGTTGCCATTCTTGCACCTGTTCTGGGAGATCGGGAATATCGACTAAAGCAGAAGACTAGATCCAGTCCGGGTCAATCCTCTGGTGCCAATCCATCGGCATCTTCTATCCCTAACTTCTTTAAGTAACGGTAAAGAGTGTCGCGGGATATTCGCAGGATACGAGCTGCGGTTGTCTTGTTGCCTCCGGCCTGTCGAAGCGCCTCCATGCACCATTTCTTTGCCACCTCGTCGATCGCTTCTTGAAGTGTGCTGCTCGACGGCAGACAAGTGGTCAAGGACTCGTCCGCGGACCACGTCTGACCACGGCCCTTCAATTTGAGAAAGCTCAAATCCAAAGATTTGCCGTCTGAGAGAATCAGGCCTCTTTCCAGTACGTTACAGAGTTCACGAACATTCCCCGGCCAATCATATTCTGCAAGGACATTTAACGTGGGGGCATCAATAACGGGCTTGTGAAGCTGTAGTTCCCGGCAAAGTCTGGCGACCAGTTCCGCTACGAGAATAGGGATGTCTTCTCGTCTTTCCCGAAGGGGAGGGACCTCTATGGACATCACGTTGATTCTGTAGAAGAGATCGTGTCTAAAATGCCCCTGTTGAACCTCTTGCTGGAGGTTCCTATTAGTGGCGGCGATAAGCCTTGCATTGACGGAGACCTCTTTTTCACCGCCTACACGGGTAAACGTTCTGGTATCGAGGAAGCTGAGCAATTTTGACTGCAATGCAAGCGAGAGTTCTCCGATCTCGTTGAGCAGCAGAGTGCCGCCCTCGGCCAATTCAAGCAGTCCTCGTTTGCGAACCACGGCTCCTGTAAAGGCCCCCTTTTCATGGCCAAACAGCTCCGATTCGGCGAGTTCCGGTGCTATTGCAGCACAATTGACCGAAAAGAAAGGCCCGTTGGCGCGATCGGAATGGCTATGGATGTACTGGGCCAGATAGTCTTTTCCGCTCCCGCTTTCGCCTGTGAGGAGAATGGTGGAGGCCCTTTTTGCCGCAATTTTGGCCTGAAACAAAGTGGATTGCATGGCCTTCGAAGGATACTCTCCGGCCGACTCCAAAGGGACCCCGACTCTCTTCCGATCGGTGATATCACGTGCAATGGTGAAAATACCTATGATCTCACCTGAGTCATCTCTGAGAGGAACTCTCATTTCGAGGAGGACCGCGGGGACATCGTTGATTCTGATAGTATGTTCTTCCTGTATAGTTTCCCCGTTCAGGACACGCGCGTCCACGTCTGTCAGGTAGGAGGCATCTTCCGGACTGAACAGGTCCTCATAAGTTGAACCTATGATTTCAGAGACCGGCAGTCCCAGGAATCTTTCAGCGGCAGGGTTCACGTCAATGTATGTCAACGACCTATCTTTCAGAAAGATATAATCCTCTGACCCTTCAAAAATGGCTCGGAACCTCCGTTCACTCTGACGCAGAGCTTCTTCGACTCTCTTTCGGGCAGTTGTGTCCTGTCCCACGAACTGGAACCCGAGGCGTTCGCCGTTGTCGCCAAATAACGCCCGGCTGGTCCACTTCAACCAGCGGCGTTCACGGCGGGAAGTGGGAACTTGGATTTCATAAGTCGACACAGGGTGTTGATAACTCAAGGAAGCGAGATGGTTTTGTATCTCTTGCCGTGATTTCCCGGGCAGGAGGGGCAATAAGCTCCGCCCGATAAGCTCCTTTTCCTCAACATCGAAATAACGGCAGAAGGCACTGTTGACAAAGGTGAACTTCCACTCCGCTGAGAGGCGGCAGATCAATTCGGTTTGATCCTGTACAACCGCGCGGTACCGTTCTTCGCTTTCCTTAAGGGACTGTTCCGCTCGCTTCCTCTCCGATATGTCCGAAATGGCGGCAACGGTGGCTTTGGGACGATCGGGGGTCCCCAGAGCTTTCATCCTTATGTGACCTTCAAAATGCGAGCCGTCTTTTCGTCTGAACGTAGCGTCCGTATCGGTCACTGCGCCGGTTCGAAGGCTTTCATACAAGATCTTTCCGACACGGTCATACTCTGCGTCGGATGAATAGATCATCCTGGTGGTTTGCCCTACAAATTCGCTTTCATTTTCGAACCCGAACATTTCCACCCAAGCTTCGTTGGCCCACTCCATGACCCGATCTTCGGACAGACCAATCCCCACCGGAGATGTGGACAATATGCTCCGTAAGAGCGTTTCGCTGTCCCGCATCTCCTTCTCGACACGTTTACGTTCCCGGATTTCTTTCCTTAAAGCTTCCTGATGTTTCTGGCTGAGCAGAAGTTGTTTCTTTTCAAGGGTCAGATCTTCGATGAGAATAAGTATCAGCCTTTGGTCGGCCATACGGAGGGACCGGAAGAACATCCGACCCCATATTCTCTTGTTTTCAATTCCCAGTGCCGCCTGATAGGCCCGCGGCTTTCTGGTAGAGAAGACCTCTTCGGTGACAAGCTGAATCTCCTTCGCAGTGGCAGGATCGGGGCATATTGCAGTAATCGGCGCGGCCAGCACCTTCTCATAGGACGGGCTCATTCTTCCGCACGCTTCATTCGCAAAGATTATGCAATGGGTTTGATCAATCAACAAGGCGGGGATGGGCAGAGCTTGCAACAACTTGCCGAGTGAGCTTGTCTGCACTCCTTTGACATAGAAGCTCCCCGACGTACTCACATCCTCGGTCAGAAGGGTGGCAAAGTCTATCGCGATCGATTCGGTATCTTCAAAATCGCCTCCACTAGGAGGCTTGTCGGGTTTCATGATCCATTCCGGTCGGTTTGCATCATTCCGTCCGAGAAGGATACCATGTTTCAACCCGATACGAAACCCGGCCCCAATTGCACGCCGCAAGTTCTTGTTCGTCCGTGTCGGATTCTCGCCGTTTCAGCCGCGGACGGCAAGCACATGGCAATGAATATTTTTCGTAGATGATCAACCATCATGTTACTATGGTACCTAGTTTTAGCTGTCGAAACGAACGGTTTTTTTCGTCAAACCTGCGGAGGTACGTACCGAAAATTCCGAAGGAGGGATCGGTGCCAAATCGAGCAAAAGACTGGTTGGCCCAAGCGATTCGGGACCTTGACCAGGCCCGATCTTCCGCGTCGGAAGGACGCCATGAGTGGGCTTGCTTCGCAGCTCACCAAGCAGCGGAGAAAGCGGTCAAGGCTCTGCACTTGACCGCCGGGCAGGAGGCGTGGGGTCATGTTGTAGCTCGACTATTGGTGGACCTGCCTTTTCCACCGCCGGAGGACATGGTCGAGAAGGCTCGAGTTCTGGACAACTTCTATATCCCCACTCGTTATCCGAACGGGCACCCGGCAGGTGCTCCGTTCGAGCACTACGGGCGGCTACAAAGCGAAGAGGCTATCAAATATGCCGGTGAGATCATTGAGTTCGCCAGTGTTCAAATGGCCCAATCGCCACGAAGTGGATAAAGCGGTCCGTGTTTGGGCCGGACATATAGTGAAACGGCATCCCGAGGCAATCAAACTCGGGTACTTCGGCTCATATGCTCGAGGTGATTGGGGCGTTGGGAGCGATCTGGATCTGATCGCTATAGTGGGTAGCGCCGAGGATGTCTTTGAAAGACGGTCTCTGAACTGGGAAGTAGATCAACTGCCTGTGCCGGCACAAATTATTGTGTACACGCTGGAAGAATGGGAATCGTTTAGACAGCACCGTGGACGATTCGTGCTCACTCTGGAGCGGGAAACGGTTTGGGTCCATCACGACACTACGTCAAACAAAAAAATCCCGCGTCGTTCTGATTAGCAGACTACGCGGGATTCTTTGGATTTCTGGTGCCGAGGGCCGGAATCGAACCACCGACACAAGGATTCTTAGGACGTTTCTCCAGCACCAAATACACCAATAACAGTGTGTTATCACGGCGAAGGCCGTTGCCAAAATGTCGGTCGGGCGGTTCGAGGGGCCTAGAAGAGTGCGTAGATCATCAAAGCCGCCTTTGATCCGAGCGTCACAACGAACACACCCAACACAGCGATCAGGACGAAGAGAGGGGCAAGCCACCACATCTTATATGTGCGCAAAAAGTAAAGGTATTCTGCTAGTAGACCGTGGCTGGATTGCTTCGTTTTCCGTGTATCCATCAACTCTGCCTCCGCAATGATTCCTTAGTCGTCTTGGGAGGATGGACGAACATGCTCGTCTTGAGCCGGTTTTCCTGCCAATCTCGCTGCAAACGGTCCATGCCCACTAGTCGCAGCAGCGATCCAAAGACGCCGATCCCAAGCATGTAGATGATGACGACCATCAAGAACGAAACTGCCTTTCCAAGAATCTCGGCTCCCAGGTTCAATATCAGATAGATGTTGTACCCTAGCCCTCGGCCTACGGCCCCACCTATCAAGGCGGTAGCACTCAAGACTGCCAGGAACCAAACTATTCTAGGGCCGTCGAACAGCCAGAATAGAACGATGGCCGCGATGGCTAATCCACATCCGGCTCTAATTAGAGCCGATCGTTCATACTTTGATAATAACTCACGAGACCCTGTCTCCATCCTGTCATCCTTCACTCTTTGGCATTTCTTTAAGGCTTCCTTCTGGGTAGTTTAGCTCCAGGCCGGGCTTGGTAACCACGAAGTTCTCAAGTACCAGAACATCCATGTCGCTCATCGAAAAACAGTGGTAGGCATCTATATGGTCACATACGATGGGTTCGCCACGCAGATTGAAGCTGGTGTTTACGATCATGGGGCAGCCCGTAAGGTTGTGGAACTCCTTGATGATCTGCCAGAAGCAACCGTTGCGCTCGCTGGTGGTGGTTTGAAGGCGGACGGAGTAGTCCACATGGGTTATGGCCGGCACCTCGGAACGAACGACCTTCAGCTTGGCAAACCCCGTCTCTTTTAGGTTCTGTTCCTCGTTCAGGCGACGGTCCTGCCGGATCGGGACCACCATGAGCATATAAGGGCTCGGAGCATCCATCTCGAAAAAGTCTTGGGAATGGTCTTCCAGCACAGCGGGAGCAAAAGGACGGAACGATTCCCTGTACTTGATCTTCAAGTTGATCCTCGTTTGGTTCTTCGCGTCCCGGGGATCGCCCAACACACTGCGTGCCCCCAGCGCCCTGGGCCCAAATTCCATTCGGCCTTGGCAAAGGCCCACTATAAGTCCTTCCGCAAGCCACCCGGCGATTTGCTTGGGCAGCAGGGCCTGATCCACCTCGATGTACGGCTGATTCATGGCGTTCAGGTATGTTCCGGCGCTATCCGTCTGAATAGCCGGGCCAAGATATGCCCCGTTCATAGCATCCTTCGATGCAGTCCGTTTGTTTTCCAGGGCCTCGTACCAAACTTGTAGTGCAGCGCCGACGGCCCCGCCGGCATCTCCTGCAGCCGGCTGAATATAAATCTCCTCGAACAAGTGCTCGCGATGAATGACCCCGTTGGCCACACAGTTCAATGCTACCCCTCCTGCTAGGCACAGGTTGGCGGCACCGGTCAGGTCCTTGGCTGTCCTAGCCAGCCGCAGCATCGCTTCTGTAGTAATGGCTTGAACCGACGCGGCGAAATCCATATGAAACTGATCCAGCTCCGACTCGGGTTTCCTGACCGCATGTTCGGTCACCGTGCACAGTTGGTCATTGATCATGGAAAGCCCGTGGACGAAATCGAAGTATTTGAGATTCAGCGCACAGGACCCATCGCTTTTCAGGTCCAAGATGTTGTCCAGAATCAGGTTCACATATTTCGGAGTCCCATACGGAGCCAGCCCCATGACCTTATATTCGTCAAAATTTACCTTGAAACCCAAATACTGAGTCATAGCGGAATAGAACAAGCCCAGTGAGTGAGGGAAATGCACCTCTCTGAGCATTTCGATCCTGTTTCCCATACCCTTGCCTATGGAAGTGCAGGCCCACTCACCCACCCCGTCCACAACCACGATTGCCGCTTCCTCAAAGGGGCTGCAAAAAAAGGACGAGGCCGCGTGTGACTCATGGTGCCGCGAGAAAAACATCTCGCCTTCAAACCCCGGGATGTTTTTCGAAATCACGGCCGGTATATGCAGCTTCTGATTCAACCATAGCGGCAGACTGACCCTAAAGCTCTTGAAACTGATCCAGGGCGTTTCGAGGTACGATTGAAGCAATCTGCTGAAGGTAAGCACAGGTTTGTCATAGTAGGCTACCGCAAAAAGCTGCGATCCCGTGATCCCAGCTTCTGCAAGGCAATACTCTACGGCCTTTTCCGGAAAACGGTCATCCCCTTTCTTCCTGGAAAAGCGTTCTTCCTGAGCCGCGGCGACAATTTGGCCATCCGCCACCAAACACGCTGCGCTGTCATGATAGAATGCCGAAATGCCCAGGATGTACGTGGTCATGCGGACTTGCCCTTTTCCTTTTGGATTGCTTCCAGTGCTCGCTCTCCTTCCTGACTAATGCAATCTACACTTTCCATGACGTCCCGCATCTCTTCGCAATAATTTCCACAAGAAGGGGCATATGTCTCTTCGTCCGCGAACGGTGTTTTTATTGCTTCTTTCCGATCATGATGAAGAGCCCGCCCTCTACGTCGTTAACCATTTGGTGCATCTGCGTTACTATTCGGCCTAAGTGTGTGCCCGATGACTCCGGTTCGAAAAGGGATCGCCTGTAATCCCAAGTGGACTCATCACCGGGAATTGTGCTGGGAATCGCTCGAATGAACCTGATTCCTGCTTGGTCGAACCATCCCAGCACCTCATCCATGGTATGCCGCGATTCGTGCGGGTTGCGGTACTGGTCCATAGCCCAAGCGCGCCTTTTTTCTTCGTCCATGGGATGCTTTCGTAAATATGGCTCTACGGCCAGCACTCGCTCACCGCCAATCCACGAAAGCCATGCCAGCAGGCGGTTCTTAAGGCGTCCGAGGGAATTGTAGAGGCCTATGATAATATGCCCCCCTGGTTTAACAAAGCGCACGAGCCCTTGAAATCCCTTCTTGGGATCGGAAGTATGATGCAACACGCCGGTGCAAATCACGACGTCAAAACTCTCCTGAAGAAGAGGAAGCCTGAAAAGATTCATCTGGGCAAACGTGACGTTTGTCAGGCCGTTACGATCCTTGAATTCCTGACCAAGTTTGAGCGAGTTCCAGGTCATGTCGCAAGAGAGTACCCGCCGGTTGGCAATGCTCAAGAAATTTCCAAGCTGCCCTGTACCGCATCCCGCTTCGAGAACCGTGGTAAGGGGCGGTATCGAACGGTTCAAGAGATCGGAAAAGCGACGAGCAAAGCTTTTCTCCAGCAGAGAACCTATCGTCTCCATTTCATCGTAGTTCGGAAACGGATGATGGCTGTAGAAATCTTCCATCAGCACGGCAACGTCATCTCCTTCGACGGGCAGGAAGGCCCTCAAAATGCCTGCCTCGATAGGAAACCTGATAGAAGGGCGGCCCACACTCACAAACCCGCTTCCGTCATACCGAGTGGGCGAACCCGTGCTGGGGCAGCTCAGAATGCTATTCAGCCATTCGAGGTGATCTGAAGCCATCGTAACTCCGTCTTGACGCCGCACCGTACGATTTCGTGGATGGTCAGTGGCCGGTGGCTTTGCGAGCTGCCTCTGAAAGGCTCGGCCCGATGATTCCGGCCACATATTCCGCGATGATCGCGTTTCCGGCACTCTCCACGTGAAAAGCGTCGAGGAAAATAGGCGCCCGGTTGGCGTCAAGAATTCCTGAGGCATCGTGCGCCGCAAGACCCGATTCCTTTAGCCTGCCTATTGCGTCCCTCAGTGCCGGGTAGGTGACCTTGAAAACATGACCGTAAGCAACATGACATCTGGATAAGACTTCCGTTTCGTGAGCGGTCAAAGGCCGATCGATTGTATACAGACCAGGCTGCAAAAAGACAAAAACCTGGCACCCGCGACCGGCGCAGGCGCTCGCTGCGTCGCGCATGTTTTTTTCATAATTTTCCGAAGTCTGCTTAACCAAGTCGCTCACAATGCCGGCATTCTGCAAATGATCGGGCAAGTCGCCCTGGTTATTCCGCTTCAGCCGTGCCCACTCGCCTGCAGCCAGATCGACAAAAGCCAAACGGCGACGAATCTTGACAGTCCACCGCGCCTCCCGATCTGCCAAAGTTTCATAAATCGTGCCACGAGGCTGCTTGCAGACAACACCCTGAATAACGTCGTTCGCTCCATTCAAAAAAATACAGAGAGCGGGTGCGTCGCCTCTGGAAAGCTCCAGACGCTGCCTTTCCAACTCCTGATAGGAGTTGACCGATGTTACGCCATAGTTAATTACCTCAAACTGAGCATCGGGAACGGCCTTGTTTATGAGGTTCTGGAGTTGGCTGGGCCAAGTCAAATCGTCAGGCACTTCGGAGCAATAAGTGGTCGAGCCTCCAAAAATACAAATACGTCCACCAAACGGCACGCGAGGATTCCTCACAAAACCTGTGGTCTTTCGGACTCCGCCCGTGACCGTGAAGTACCGGTCGGAGTAGTCACGTGGAAGAATAAGACGCGTTCCTTCAGGTGTATGCCAACCGCCGGGTTGAACAAAGGACGCTTGGAGGAATCCCTCACTGAACCAAGGCTTGCTTGTGTAAGCTGCGTTGGTGAGACGGTCCCGGTAGTTCCAATAAGAAGGCAGGTTAGCCCGCAGAGAACGCGATGCCGCTTCCACCAACACCAGGAGCCCCACGATGGTAACAATTGCGAAAACCAGCTTTTTTCCCCAAGAGAGGGAGACGTTTGCCGACATACTTTGCCTAACTGCTCGGTTCAACGATGGCCTGCCGCCGCGGGCCCGAAACAAATTAGCACATTCTTGCCACGTTCTGAAGTTTCGAGTCAGCGGAGCGGTCTGTAGACAAGAGTTCGCCCCGCGTCCTCCGCTGAGCCAAATGCAATGCCTAGTGCGTCTTCCTGTAACGCGACGATATCGCCGGATTGCCGAGAATACTTGGTGGCTTTGTGATTTTCAAGTCTTCAAAGGTTTCCACAAAAGAAAAAGGGTTCAAGAAATCTCTTGAACCCTTAAGTATTCCCATGGTGCCGAGGGGCGGAATCGAACCGCCGCCACAAGGATTTCCAGTTGGCTCCTCACGCATCTCAAACAATAAAATGCTGGGACGGCCGTTTCGTCTTCTCGCCGTGTTCTGCGGCCTGCCGATCAGGCGCCAGGCGATACCCTCTGATCGGGTGCGCCGTCGTTCGCCGGTGGGTGTTTCCCGAGGATGACGCTGTAGATGTGATCGGGGGCCAGGGGAAGTTCATGAAAGCGGATGCCGGTGGCATCGGCCAAAGCGTTGGCCAGCGCCGGGGCTACCGGGTTGATCGGAGCTTCGCTCATGCTCTTGGCACCCAGGGGGCCAAAGACATCCGTTGTCCGTGCAAAATAGACCTCGCTGCGTGGGACATCGGCGTAAGCCGGGATGCGGTAGTGACGGAATGTCGGGTTAACGACCCGTCCCTCCTGGTCGAAAACCATTTTTTCGTAAAGGGCCCATCCCAGTCCCTGGGCAATAGCGCCTTCGACCTGGCCCTGGAGTTGCCGCGGATTGATCACCACTCCGGCATCAACTGCTTGAACGCTCTGGAGGATTTTGATTTCCCCTGTAACGCGATGGACCGCGATCCGGAAACCGTGAACGTTAAAAGCCACTGTGCGCGGCGTTCCATAGGCCTTGCGTACGACCTGCAGAAGCTGTCCCGCCTGCAATGCCGCGTTGTGAAGATCAACCAGCCCGATCCTGGCGCCATCGCAAACAACAGCATCCGATTCCAGCCGGCATTTGTCGCGGCTGGTACCGCAATGCCGGGCAGCGAAATCCAAGATCCGCTCCCGAAGGGATTCTGCCGCCTGATGCACCGCCTTTCCAGCCACGGTCGTTCCGGCGCTGCCGAACGGCCCGGTATCATAGCCCGTGCGATCGGTGTCAGACTGGATTGAGAACACGCTCTCCGGGGAAGTGCCGAGAACCGTGGCGATAATCTGTCGGCGGACCGTGGTTGAACCATTGCCGAATTCCGGCGACCCGATTGTCAGGTGGTACTTGCCATCAGCCTCCAGGCTGAGACCCGCTTCGGAACGATGCTCGAGGGGCGGCGTACAAGCAATCATTGCCAGCGCGACACCCTTCCCAGCCAGCCACTCATCTCCCTCGGGGCAGGCAAGTCCATTGCCTCGGGCGAGAGCGTCGCGCGCCAGATCGAGGCACTGGTCCAGTCCATAGCTTCCGTAGTCCAGGTCGTCCGGCTCACAGCCCAGCGACGTCATCGGATCGCCGGGGTGTACGACATTTCGATGTCGGAACTCGATGGGGTCCATGTTCAAGCCCCGGGCGAGTTCGTCCATCGCCGACTCGACCGCAAAAATTGTCTGCGACAGCCCGTAGCCGCGAAATGCCCCGGCGGGGACCGTGTTGGTGTAAACCGCGTAGGCGTCGATCTTCTTGTTCGGGCAATGATAGACCGAAACCGATTCGCCCGTGGAATGGAAGAGTACTGAGCCGCCATGCGTGCCGTAGGCCCCCGTGTTAGAAACGATTCGTAAATGGAGGGCGGTCAGCGTGCCGTCCCGTTTTGCCCCGACCTTCACGTGGATCTTCATCGGATGCCGCGTGGTGGCGCCGAAGAATTGCTCCTCCCTGGTGTACTCCAACTGGACCGGCTTGCCTGTCTTGATCGTGGCGAGGGCGCAAATATCCTCTGTCACCATTTCCTGCTTCGCGCCGAATCCGCCGCCGACGCGCTCGGTGAACACACGCACGCTGTTCGGATAGAGGCCGAAGAGATAGCACAGCTTTGCCTTGGTAAGGAAAGGGGTCTGTGTGCTGGTCCGGACATTCAGACGCTGGTTTTCGTCGATCCACGCGGTCGTGCAGTGCGTCTCGAGATGAGCATGCTGGGCTCGGGGCGTAGAATAGGTCGCTTCGTGGAGGACATCCGCCTGCGCGAAAGCGGCCTCAACGTCGCCAACGCCGCCGTGGAGTTCGAGCAAGATGTTTCGACCCGGTCGCTGGATACGGGACTCGGCGCCCTTGTCGTGAAGGACCGGAGCGCCGACGCGCATCGCTTCCTCCGGATCGAAAACAGCCGGCAGCAATTGATAGTCCACCTCCAGGCGGCGGCATCCCTCCTCTGCAGCTCCCACGCTGTCCGCCACCACGGCCGCGACGCTCTGACCCACGTGACGGACCACGTTGTCCAGAATGTACGTGTCGTTGGGATCGGAGTGATAATCGTCGTGATTGGCCCTGGTAAACAGCCGCCGCGGGACATCCTCCCACGTGAAGACCGCGTGGACACCGGGAACCGCCAATGAGCGTTCCTTGCGAATAGACACAATCCGCGCGTGCGCGTGCGGTGACCGGAGCAGTCTAAGGTGCAGCAGTCCGTCCATGTGCATGTCGAGGGTATAGGGCTCCTTTCCCGTGACGATTGCTGCGGATGCCGGCGCCGCGACGCTGCTGCCGAACGCCTCTCCCGGCTGCGGTTCCTCAATCGCCTTCATTCCACCGATCGCGTCCTCGATCGAGTGGTATCCGGTACAACGGCAGAGATTGCCCTTGAGCATGTGCGGCAAGTCCTTGCGGTCTTCCTCGTTGAGGCTGGCAGCGGTCATGGTAAGCCCCGCTGTACAGAATCCGCACTGGAAACCCTGTGCGTCGATAAACGCCTGCTGCACGGGATGGAGTTCTCCATCGACGGCTAATCCCTCGATCGTCGTCACCTGTCGGCCCGCAGCGCGGAATGCCGGCACCAGGCAACTGTGGACGGGAACGCCATCGAGCCAGACTGTGCATGCTCCGCAATCGCCGGCATCGCATCCCTTCTTGACTCCGAGCCACCCCAGATCGCGCAGGAAGGTCCGCAGGCACTGCCCGGGCCGCGGCTCTCTGGAGAAGGTCTTGCCGTTGATGTGATAAATCATGAGCCACCCCCGGCCGAAAGTTCACTGCGGATTTCTTCGGCGAAATAGAAGGTCATATGTTTGCGGTACGCAGGGGTCCCATGAACGTCATCCAGGTACAAAGCATCCGGGATCGCTTCGCGAAGCTTGCTTCGAAGTTGATCGGCAGCCGGGACCCCAGGGAACTCGATCCGAACTGGTCGCACTGTGGCGGCGGTGACGGTCAGCGCAAAACTCCCTTCAAGCGGGCATACGACGCCGATGAGCAACACCGAGGACCGGCCCAGGTGCGTCAGCGACATTCGGCGAAAGCTGGTTCGCTTCTGAAGGGCAGATGCCGGCAAGTTGATGCTGCGGAGCAAATCCCCCGGTCCTAGGACGTTCTGCTGAACGCCGGTGACGAAATCCACGACCCCTACGCACCGCTCGCCCCCGTCGTGCGGCCAGATCGTGCAAACGCCTTCGAGAGCGGCAGTCAGGGAGATCATCGCACCGGCCGGCAGGGACATGCAGATGTTACCGCCCACGCTAGCAGTGTTCCAGATCTTGAACGATGCCAGCAGCGACCGGCAGCACTGGCGGATCAGGGGCGCAGCGCTCCACTCCCCAGGCGCAGAGAGGCCATAGAGCTGGCTGATCGTGCACGTCGCGGCAATTGCGAGACCTGTCTCGCTGACTTGCAGCGGTTCCCAGCGAAGCTGTTCCAGATCGATGAGCCGACGCACGGCGGGCTGCGGTTCGGAGAAAAGCCAGGTTCCGCCGGCCAGCCAGGCGTCTGAGTCGCACCAGTGGGGGATGTCATCCCTGGTCGAGGGACGAGCCACTTCAGAAACCGTGTTGAGATCCATGTTATACCGCCTTTCACTTGCAACTGCCGCTCCGCCGCTAATTCGGAATAGCGGCGGCGATCAACTGGGCATCATGATGGATGCGTCGCTCTGAGTTCGTCTATCCCGTCACCTGGCGGAACAGGAGGGCCAAGCCCGCCAAGACGAGGAGGATCAGAAAAAGCCCACCGACCGAGATGGCCCTTTCCTTCTCAGAATTTGCCCTGAGCCAAGGGGTGAGCACGATGTTCAGCACCGGCATCACGACCCACTGGAGAATGGCTACGCTGAGGGTGTTTCCGATCAGCATGGCCAACGCCAGTCCCAGAGGCTCCGTGTAAGGACCCGGAAAGAGCGTGAGCAACATGACGGTAGGATATAGCCCGAGAAGCACCGTCAGGGCGATTTTCCAGGAGGGCGGCGGCGCCGCCGGGCCTTGGGCATGTCCGGCAAACCAAGCGCCGAAACCCCCTGGCAGAGCCTTCAGCTCAAAGTCCCCGACGTGCGCTTGGAGTTTCTCCACCCACTGCGCCCGAACCGACGAGTTCAGCCACCCCTGAAGTGACTTTTCATCGTCGAAGTGGATCACCACCACCCACTCGTCTCGCCGGCTGTCACCCGGGGGGTAGACGTCGGTGCCGCGATAGCCCGCAAACCCCTCAGCTGCACCAGCGACGCCGCGCTGCCATTCCATGAACCAGTCCGCGATGGAAGCAGGGACGTGTTGCACCACAACCGCGGAGGCCCTTGATATATGCACTTCCAAACTTGACCTCCTCATGTTTGAGGAATTTGACCGCGCTCCGGCCGGCAAAGAGGCTGGGGCCTCGGTCCGGCGGCCGCGGCCCTACGCTTGCGCTGGGTCAGAGGCTTTCTTGTACGCGCGCTTTCCGGCGACCCATGTCTCGTCGATGTTGCGGTCGTCGCCGACCGTCATGACGCCGAACAGCAACTGGGCCGCCTGCTCAATGGTCTCCGGGCCGGCGCCTTCCACGATGAGCGACTGGTGCCAGCGCATCGCGAGCTGACCCGCGTTCCAGTCGATGGCGACGAAATCGGCCTCCTTGCCCTTGTCGAAATTGCCCAGCATGTCGTCGAGGTACAGGGCGCGGGCGCCGCCGAGGGTGGCAAGGTAAAACGCTCGATAGGGCGATAGTTTGTTGCGCTCGGCCTCGGCCAGGTCCTGCTCGCGCGGGTTAACGGAACCGTCGAGCATGGTGTTGTTGCACATGCCTACCTTGTAAGCCTCTTCGAGCACGCGAACGATGGTGAATGCGTTGCCGCCACCCATGTCGCAACCCACGGCGATGCGGACGGGGTAGTCAGGGTCTGTGGCACGGCCCAGGCGGAAGAGCCCGCTGCCGAGGAACAGGTTCGACAGCGGGCAGAAAGCAATCGCCGCACCCGCCTTAGAGAAGCGGCGAAATTCGTCATTGGAGAGCCAGACCCCGTGGCCGGCAACGAACTTCGGTCCCAGCAGCCCGTGTTTTTCGTGGACGTGCGTGTAGTCGTCGCAACCGGGGAAGTGGTAGTGCGCTGTACGAATTTCAGACGGGTTCTCGGAGATGTGCGTATTGACCCAGCAGTCTTTGTGCTCCTGCTTCAACTGCCGGCAGCGCTCCATCATCTCTCCTGTACAGCCCACAGCGAAGCGCGGGGTGATGGCGTAGAGGTTGCGGCCCTTGCGGTGATAGCGGTCGATCAGGCGCTGGGACTCGCGGTAAAATTCATCCGGTGTGATGACGAAGTCGTCGGGTGCAAAACGGTCGATGCCGGTCAGGCCCGCGATCACGCGCATGTTGCGCCGAGTCGCCTCGTCGAAGAACTCCTCGGTCGAGACCGGGCTGCTGGTGGTGAACGCCAGGCACGTCGTCGTGCCGCCTGCGAGCATAGCGTCGAAGAAGTGCCCTGCGGCGGTGCGCGCGTAGTCGCGGTCGCGGTACTTCAGTTCTTCGGGAAAAATCCAGGTTTGCAGCCAATCCAGAAGTTGGTTGCCGTACGCCCCGAGGACGCGCACTTGCGGAAAGTGAATGTGTCCGTCTATGAATCCAGGAAGGATGAGCCGATTTTGCAGGTGGGTGACGGGGACGTCGGGATGGCGCCGCGAGACGTCGGCGAATGTACCAAAATCCTCGACGACTCCATCCTTGACGACGAGCAGTCCATCTCGGATAAAGCGTGCAGCGTCCTGCTCGTGCCCTATGTTCTTCCACGGGTCGTCGATGAAGTCGAAGAACGTTCCTCGGATCGCACACCTAGCATCGGCCATGACGGTTCCTCCTCTCAAAACAAGATTGCGCTGGGATGCACTTCGTTGTGTGACAGAGATGGTTCTTGGACGACCAGAGAGAGGTGCGCCGGCCATGATCCACCTTTACCATACTGTTTCTCACTATCTCATGCAGGAAATTGATGGTCTAACAGAGTTCAGGCTAGTCGGTTCCGACAGGGTTCTGTCTCAACAACTCCCCCGTCCGCCTATATCTCTGTTTGACTCCTTGACTCCCCGGACGTGAAATGCCGACAGGAGCCGCATGATGGCGTCTAATGCAAAATTTTGTACCTAAGCCTTTACTTTGGAACTAACAATTTTCTTTCTGTACCTTGGCCTGTGCTGGAGCAGGTTTTCAGTGTCATAATTTGCCGCATGAAAAAGTAAGACAATGAACACCAATTAAGGTTCCCATCTGCCCTCAGCTCAATCCATCGAAATAATTGAAGAACATTCCATCCGGATCATATTTCTTCCGCAGATCTTGAAGGCGTTTCCAATTACTTTTGGTGTACGATTCCTGAACGTGATGTGGATACGTGACTGTGTCCGTTTCACCGATGTAATGCCCGGCGACAAACGGCTTAAGCAGCTGCAGACATCTCTTGTGCCATTGCGTGTTGGCTTCGTCGTCCTCCGCTCTCGTCCACATCGTCCACGGTCCGCCGTAATAACGGGCGCTCATTGAGAATGCAGCATCGGGAAGTGGAGCCGGAATGTTGGGCCCGGTATAAATTGCAAACATGATAAGAGTGGTTGGTGACGGCGTTTTCAAAAAATGGTCCCGGACCGCATTGAACACATCTGCTAATTTGGAGTTGGAAAACATTGCTTCAACGTGGTTACGGTGATCGGCGGGCCACAGATCTCCGGATGCATCGAATAAGGCCTCAAAGTTGCAAGGCTTTGCGATCGTCTTGGAAAGACACTTTGAAATGATCGGGCAATCATCGAGCGGTTTGAGCGATGACTCGGCCTCTTCCATTGAATCGGCAAAGATCGTTGCTGTCACCATGCAAACCTTGCCTGCAGGTATCTTGCCCCTTTCCGCAAGCTCCGGCGGGGCGCTTAGCATGAATAGACTCAATTCGATGTTGGGGGTCAATTTGCTTGCTATGGATTCAAGCCAACGGGCGACAGTGCCGACTTCGCCGATTGGGTAATAATAAGAGCTGAATGCTATCGCTTTGGGTAATTCATAGAGTTTGAGGTGGTAGCGGGTCACGACCCCAAAGAAGGTCGATCCGGCCCCACGCGCGGCCCAATAGTAATCGGTGTTCTGGTCTTTGTCGGCAGTAATTAGGTCTCCATCCGGAGTGACTAACTCAACTGCCTCTACGCTACCAATTCCGGGTCCCCATACACCTTGATTCCAGGACATTCCTCCGCTGAGCAGATAACCACTCACCTTGACGGGCGGGCAATGCCCAGTGGGGTAGGATAGGTTCCGGGCATTGAGGTGAGCTTGGATTTCCCGATTGCTGATGATTGGTTGCACCACAGCCTTATGGGCTTCTGCATCTATGGAAATGACTTGATCAAGATTTGTCAGATCGATCATCATGCCGCTGTTGCGCAGCGAAGGATTGCACCACGTGTGTCCACCGCCGCGCACTGTGACTTTCAGTTTGTTGGCCTGGGCGAACTTAACCGCCGTAACCACGTCTTGTTCGTCAGCCACACGAACAATCAATTGAGGCCGACGCTTCATCGGTTCATATTTATTCCAAACATCAAGAGCAATTTTCTCGAAATCGGCATCAGATGCGGTCAAGACTTGGCCCGTGATGCTTTTCCGGAGAGCGCTCGAATCTAGATTTGTGTGAGCCGGCGTCCTGCTGTTCTTCGCAATTTCATTATCCGTTTCCTCCGTCATGGCTAACGTCCTCCGTGTGTCCTGGGCTTGCTTACCGGAAATATCCGGCGGCCTTGCCATGTACTATAACTACGACAGCAGTGGGGCGCATTATGATCACCCTGAAAAAGAAATCCCGCCTTGCCGACGTGAACGACAAGGCGGGATTCTTTGCTTTTAGTGGTGCCGAGGGCCGGAATCGAACCAGCGACACAAGGATTTTCAGTCCTCTGCTCTACCGGCTGAGCTACCTCGGCGCATGTACGAAGGACATAATAGTGGGCAGGGCAGGGACTGTCAACCAATTTTGGACCCAAGAGTCAAGCTGCCAATCTTTTGGGAGGGGCTGAATGTCTTTGTGGGGCAGTCCCGCGGAACGCGGGATTCCAGCCTGCCCCACAATCTCTCACAAACCTCTAATTCGGTACACGATCGTGTGGTCGGGGTCCCTGTGGTCCATGTCTATTTCGGCAATTCCGTTGCGAACCAATTCTTGGATTATCTGCTCCGCACGCTCGAAGGAGACGTTCAGTTCCAGGGCAAGACGGGGCACAGTAAGGCAGTTGCCGTAGCGCATGGCAACTACCATGGCCTCATTGGTGTCTTTCAGCCTTGGGCGCCATGCCAGCAACGCGGAACCGCCCGCAATCATCGCCAGTCCTGCCATTATGGTCTCAGGGCCGATGAGGGCAAAGGCGTAAAGCGGGCACGAACTCATGACGGTCATCGCTCCTACCACGATCAGCCCGCGGCCGGTCCATTTTCGTCGCCAAGTTGTTTGAGCGCGGTCTTTAAGGTGAGCTTCGATTATCTCCCTGGTTCGGGCAGCCCGTTCGGTATCTTGCGCGAACTTCTCGGGCCCGCGTAGTTCCTCTTCGGCGGCCCGTCGGCGCAAAGGAGTTTTTTCGTCCCTGAGCAATTCAGGCTGCTTATATCTTTCCATGGTCGCTTCCATTACACGCAAGCGCCGCGGGCCGGTGTTCCTACTGGAGCGGAACAGGGCCGGTCATTTCCATTCCAAGGATAAATGCCTTCCTATTCAGTTCCACTTTGTCGGCCGACATGTATTGGGTGACAGCCTTATCGAGGTCCTCGGCTGTAATCGGCAGCAGTCCCGCTCCTGCCACAGCCCCTATCAATATGACGTTGGCGAGTATGGGGTTGCCCAGTTCCAGGGCCTTTTCAGTGGCTTGTACCAAATACACTCTCGCACTGAGGGACTCGACCGCGTCCAGCAGGTCGTTCATGGCAGGGTAGGGGAGTTCGCCGCTGATGACATCGACGGGATGAACCGGCCTGGTGTTGACCACGGAAACCGCGTTCGGATTGCCGAATTGAGCGAGGACACGCGCGGCTTCGCTCGGTTCCAGAGCTATGACCAGATCGGCCAATCCCGGTGGAATCAAAGGCCCGTACTGACGTGAGCGGGACACCCGCAGGTGGCTCATTACCGAACCGCCTCGCTGCGATGCACCATAAGTCTCGCCTATGGTGACTTTGTATCCTTGCTCTACGAGCATTGCTCCCAAGAGCAGAGAGGCAAGGACGTTTCCTTGACCCCCGACTCCGGTAACCACTATGTTGTAAGGATCTTTGTCCATTTCATACCACCTCTTTTACCATTGGTTCACCGGGCTTGAGGCGGCTCTGCGCCCGGTGAGGATGGAGGGGGAGACCATCTCCCCCTCCAAGCCTCCCCCATCGTGATTCCGACCGGTTCGAGTTGTCCCGCTCAATCGTTACCTTTCACAATCGCGTGAGCAGGGCAAATATCCGCGCAAACGCCGCATCCCGCGCAAATGGCCTCATCTATGTTGGTCTTCTTAAGGTCCCGGTCCCAGTTAAGGCCGGGGCACCTGAAGACCCTCGTGCACAGCCGATTGCAGCCACAGTCCTCTCCCATGCACTTGGCCGGGTCAACGGTAACCTTGTACCGGCGGGCTCCTTTCTTTGCTCGAACTAAAGCGCACGGTTGTCGCAGGATCAGAATGTTGGTACCGTCACGCTGTAGCAGATCGTAGACCGTCGTGACCGTTTCCTGCACTTGGAAGGGATCGAGCACAACCGGTTCGGCCCCGAGGCCTGAGCAAACCTGTTCTATGTCAATAACGGGCGCGGGAGAGCCCATCGCGTCGGCAGCGCTGCCCGGATGCGGTTGGAAACCGGTCATGGCAGTTGCACTGTTGTCCAGGACGATCATCAAGCAGTTGGCTTTATGATGTAAGGCGTTGATAAGAGCAGGAATCGCCGCGTGATAGAAGGTGGAATCTCCGCACACGGTGAGAGCGGGCTGAGTGGCTCCGAGTCTGTTCAAAATCCCGAACCCCGACGCCATACCTATCCCCGAGCCCATAGCGTGAAGCGTCTTGGCCTGACTAAAGCCGGTAGGCATGAATCCCAACCCGTAACAGCCTATGTCTCCGAAGAGCACCCCATCCCGTCCATCCAGTGCTAAAGCGGTCTTGATGGCCCAATAGGACGCGCGGTGTGGGCATCCGGGACAGAACGCCAGAGACCTCGCGGGGCAGAAGTTGTTGAGGACCTCCTCGGCGGTTGCCTGGTACTTTGGGGCAACACCGGGCGCAACGGCGCCTGTGAGGCCGGAGAGAATGGACAGCACAAGTCCCGGGCTCAATTCCCCCTGGTCAGGGACTGTACCGGATTTCTTGCCGAGAAAATCAATCCTGGGCAGGTCCAAGTTGTGGTCGGCATAGAGAGACTTGACGTTGTTCTCTAATACCGGGTCCACCTCTTCGAGAAACAGGACCTTGGATGCCGACCCAAGATGGCTCAGAATCAGTCTCTCCGGCAAAGGCCAGGTCGTCCCTATTTTTAGGAGGCCGATGCGGGCTTCCAGGCCAAGGATCTCCACGGCCTCGTTTGCGAAAAGCCATCCGGCCCCGCAAGTAATAATTAGCAATTCCGGAGAATTAGGTCCACGGTACTTGTTGAATGGAGAGTCCTCAAAATCCTCCTGAGCTTGCCTCAGCCTTTCATGTGCCACCGGATGGGTTACCGCGGCCGGCAGAGCGGAAAGCGGGCGGCTGGTGTCAAAGTAAGGAACGGGTTTTTCCTTGTGCAGGGGGCCTAATACAACGTTTCCCCGCGCATGTGAAATCCGGGTCACGCTCCTGACAAGGCAGACATTGCCGATCTTTCTGGAAAGCTCGAAAGCATGGCGCACCATGTCCTTGGCTTCGTGGAACGTGGCCGGCTCCATCAGGGGAAGATCGGCCAATTTGGCGTAAATCCTCGAATCCTCTTCATTCGTGCTTGATATGCCTGACGGGTCGTCACAGACAACCAGCACAAGCCCACCCCGTATGCCGGTCATGTTCAGGTTCAACAAGAAATCCGAGGCCACGTTGAGACCGTTCTGCTTCATGGCCACGATTGCGTTCAACCCCGACGTCGCGGCCGCTGCCGCGACCTCCAGGGCCACTTTCTCGTTGATTGACCACTCAACGTAAATGCCCATTTGAGCGGCCACTTCGGCCAGGGACCCTATGATCTCGGAGGAAGGATTGCCCGGGTAGGCGGCGGCAACGCTCAGACCCGCTTCGAGGGCCCCGCGCGCAATGGCCTCATTTCCCATGAGCAGCACTTCTTTGCCTGGGGCGTCTATACCTATTACCGGCATTTATGGTGCTCCGTTACTCTTGGCTTGAAAAAGAAGATAATCCTGAATGAGCTGATTGATGTCTCCGTCCAGGACAGCGTTCACATTCCCGATTTCACAATTGGTCCTGTGGTCCTTGACCATCTGATACGGTTGGAGGACGTATGAACGGATTTGTGAGCCCCAGGCTATGTCTTTCTTCTCTTTATGGAGCTGGTCCTTCTCCGCTTGTTTTTTCTGCAACTCCAAATCATAGATCCTGGACCTCAGAATCTTCATTGCCATAGCCTTGTTTTTGTGTTGGGAACGCTCGTTCTGGCACTGAACCACTATTCCTGTCGGCAAATGTGTAATTCTTACCGCGGAGTCGGTCTTGTTCACGTGTTGGCCGCCAGCTCCGGATGCTCGGTAAGTGTCTATGCGCAGGTCCGTCTCGTTAACCTGAATATCTACGCCTTCGTCCGCGGAAGGATATACGAAAACCGAAGCAAACGAGGTGTGTCTGCGCGAATTGGCGTCAAAGGGCGATATCCTGACGAGTCTGTGTATACCCATCTCCGCTCTCATCCTGCCGTATGAATAGTCGCCCTCGATCGAGAAAATACCTGACTTTATCCCGGCCTCTTCTCCGGGAAGTGTGTCCAGGATTTCCGCTTTGTATCCTTCGCGTTCCGCCCAGCGCAGATACATCCTCAAGAGCATTTCCGCCCAGTCTTGGGCTTCGGTGCCACCCGCTCCCGCGTGGATTTCCACTATGGCATCGCCGGTATCTTCCTGGCGGGTGAAAAGCCTCTGGATCTCCAAGCCTCGAATATGCTCTTCTATGTAATCCAGCTTTTGCTGCACTTCCTTGAGCACGGAGGGGTCATCTTCTTCCAGTGCGAGTTCCAGCAGTACAGCGGTGTCATCCAATTCCCGATCCAACCCGAGATAGTTCTCAACCAGCTTGGAGATCTGTTTTTGTTCTTTGAGAAGTTGTTTTGCGGCTTCGGGGTCGTTCCAGAATTCGGAGTTTTCCTGACTTTTCTCCAGTTCGTTTAGGCGAGATATCTTGGCGTCCAGGTCAAAGATAACCTCGAAGTTCGGTGCTTTTCTGACGTATATCAGCCAATCTCTCTTGAATTTCCAACATCATCATCCTCCTTGGGAAGAAGGCCGCCTCCTGCGAAGGCGCGTCCTTCCAACCACTTGTTGTATGCCGTGAAGCCTTCGGAGTCCACAGACTCCAGAGCTTCCTCCATTATTTTGAGCTTCGAATCCAGATTGTCAATGAAGTGTACCAGCAGAGCTTCTCGCGTAAGCGGTTTGACCGGTGCTCCGAATTGTGTCTCACCGTGGTGAGACAGGATGATGTGTTCCAGTTCCATCAGCCACGGTCGGTCCTCAAGGCCCTTTTGTGCCGCGGCGTCTCGGACAAGGCCCACACCCAGTATGACGTGTCCTATGAGCCTCCCCTCCAGAGTTCTCCCTTGGGCTCTGGGGTTAAGTTCCAGTATCTTCCCTATGTCATGGAGAATTGCCCCTGCCAGCGCAATGCTTCGGTTTATGTTCTTTTCGATTTCGAGTATTGCCTCGACTTTGCGCGTTACGGTGCAAACGTGCTCTATCAAGCCGCCTCGGTAAGCATGATGTATCATCTTGGCCGCGGGAAAGGTCTTGATAGTGTCGGCGTTCTTTACCAGGATCTCCTCCAGGAGATCGCTCAATTCGGGCGGCTCCAATGTTCGCGCCAGAGCTATCAGCTCTTCGAGCAGGGCTTCCGGGTCACTCTGCGACGCACGTATCAGGGAAGCAGTGTCCGGGATCTCCGAGGGCTCCACCCGGCGGATCTTTTCAACCACCAACTGATTTCGGTCCTTGTAGGCCTCGACGCGGCCCTCGATCTTGACGAAATCCCCCGGGTTGAAGTCCTGCCCCCATTTTCGTAGGGCATCGGACCACATCTTGCACGATATGGTCCCCGTCGCGTCCCCCACGGTCAAATCCAAATAGTCCTGGCCGCTGCGGGTCTTGCGAACATCTTTGGACCTCAATTCAAAGAACTGCAAAACAGCAGTGCCGGGCTGAAGATCTTTGACGCAGGTTGAAATCAGGCCTAAATCATCGTTGTTCATGCTCGGCTTCTTTCCGAGGCTTCCGGCCAGGATTCCAGTGTTGGGCTCGGTGTTGGCTTCCCGGACTGCTCAGTATCTCGGGGATCGAGGGCGCACAGTGGATGGGAGCGGATGGCTCATCCGATGAATCAGGGCATCGAGGCATTTTTCAATGAAAAAGTCCACGTCCAACTCTTTCCCTCCGTGGAGAATGGCGTAAATTTCCCCCAGGATCGGAGGGTGAAAACCACGTTGGGAGGCTATCCTCTGAGCGAATCGCGTGGCTTCAAAGCCTTCGACCGCTATCCTCTTTTTCCGATATTGTTCGAGGAGAATGCGAGCGGGCCGAAGTTTGCCCTGTTTGTCGTCCATTTCAGCCAAGTCCCGGCCGAAGAGCGCGGAGCGGCCTCCTCGGCAGGTCGCAAGCAGGTCCGCCATCCATACCTGGCTCTCCGCGTCGAATGTTTCCGGCGAAGCCCCCAAAATCATTCCGAACTGACGTATCTCAGCGGTCACAAGAGTGGCATAAGTAGCCAGGAAATTTTCCGGCGCTTTTTTGGATCCCTCCAGCATGCCGAATCCAATGGCGTAAACGTTCTTCAATGCCGCTGATATTGACGTTCCGATAACATCCCCGGAATACACCACCCGAAACCGCGGGGTCTCAATGAGTTGTCTGAGGCGCTCGAAGGTCTCAGCCTCCTCGCAGGCTATCTGAGTCACTCCCGCGCCGCCGCGCACTATTTCGTGAGCAAGGTTGGCGCCGGAAAGAACTGAAAGCCTCATCTTCTTTCCGAGCCGTTCCATTTCTCTGTATGCCGTCTGGCACGGCAGCAGCCCTGTCTCCGGAATAAAGCCTTTGGTGGCGATTACAAGATCACTTCCTTCCGGCGCGAGTTCCAGGATCTTCGTTAAGTTGGAGTGAAAATACTTGCTGGGGGTAACGATTAATATAAGTGAAGTATCGCCCACTGCCGCAGTTAGATCGGCTTCCGGTCGGACCGACCGTGGCAGGTCCATATCTTTGAAGTGCCAGGGATGCTTGCCTTCGACAGTAAGCTTTTCGATAAGGTCTTCCCTCGAATCGTACAGGACCAGAGAATGCTCGGCAAGTTCCTCTTTTTTCAGTAAATTCCAGCCAATGTGCAGCGCAAGCGTATACCCCCAAACCCCCGCATTCACTACTGCCATAGCGTTTCGGCCCCGGAGAGGATATATTCTCCGGTCCGCGTGATAAGAATAAAACCTGAGCAAAAACGCATTCTTCGGCGAAAAACTACGGCGTAACAGAGATCTCGTAACAGCCCCGCGATTGGTCAAGACCCTGGTCCCCATCCGGACGGCCTCAGGGATGTCGGAAATCAACACCGGATTGAACGGTGGATCTTTTCTATATCTGGCCCTGAAGAAGGATCGGGTATCCTCCATTTCGTGTTCTACTCTCTTTCGAAGAGTCTTTACGTCTACCCGTTCAAGGCCCTGCATGGACTTGGCCACAATCTGGCTCGGATGAATCACCTTGTTGCGTGCGATCTCTTCGATGGCGCGATGCGAGATCCTCATGAGGGTCAGGGAGTTGTCGTCCGCCAACTCAAACGGATCCCCAAGATCTACGCTCACCTCGCCGAAAACTGCGTCCCAACGATTCAAGATCCTGTCGGAATTGCCCATGCCCACCAAAAGCGGGAGCAAGTGAAACCATCCCCGCGGCAGCATGGAGAGGAAAGGAAAGAATTTCGGAGAAGTAAGATGGCTGTCTTCGGGAATCGCAGAATAGGACATGGCAACCGGCACGATGAGAACTCTTCCGGTGGCCTTTACCGCGGATATCACCCCATGCGGGACGTAGGGTTCACGCAGTATGCCGTCCCGCGATCTAACCGAGTATCTGCTTGTTCTTGCGAAAAGAGCCTGTATTTCTGAGGCCTCGGCAAGGGCAGCGGAAAACCAGGCGTAGGCACGGTGCTGCACTGACGAAAAAGTTTTGGGGACCGCAAGTGTCCGAAAGCCCGCTATCCACTGGGACGGCTTTCCTTTCGTGACACTCCCCGAAACGTGCATGATCGGTTCAGAGAGGCCCAGCTCGCGCAGAAGCTGTGCGACAAGCACATAATCGAAGTATGAACTGTGCCCTATAAAAAAGAATTTGGGGCCGTCAAATCCCTGTATTTTCCTAATGACCCCTTGCGGCACCGGGGAGGAAATGTCCGTGAACAATGTCTTCGCCAAGAAACTCAGCACAGGCGAAATCTGGCTGAATTTGGAGGGCTCATAAGATACTGAAAGGTCTGACAAAGCAGCCGCGAGTTCGCTTCGATCACCTCGGGGCTCGAAGTTCTCGCATAATTCCAAAGCCCTCTCGCGCAGCGAGGCAGGGTTCAATGGCGCAGGTACGGGGACTGAAAAGGTCTTGCGAAATTCGCGGTACCTGTCATTGGATTGGAACAGTTCTATAGCGCGACGAAGGCTCATCGTCGTTTTGCCTCGCGTGGAATTGTCGCTCCAAGTAGTCGGACGGGATCAGTTGACTATACCCGTTGCCGGTCTTTCAGGCTCCCGCGAAGGCCCTCTGGGCCCTGGTTTAGGAGGAGCCGGCGCGGGCTGCATCTGCCGAGCAGGCGGCTGGGGTCTGGCCTCCGGAGCAGGTTCAGGCGCCATAGCCGGAGGACCTGGCCTGACCATAGGCTGTGGCGGAGCCGGCGCAGTCGGGGGCGCAGTCGTTCTCGGGGGCGGAGCGACCTCGGCCTCACCGCCGGAGAACTTCACTGACACAAGTACATCATTAAACACTTGCTGAAATTTTTCCATAGATGACGACGGCGCAAGGCACGAAACTCTGAGTAGTGTCTGATCCTGCTTGTAGAAGACAATTACTATGTCCAACCAAATCCGGAGCTTGTCCTCCAGGGCCTGGATGAAAAAGAAGTACGCTCCAGGGACCTCGCACTTAAACTCCCCTTCGTCAAGAATGCGAACTTCCTGTTTTTCTTTGCCAGCTCCGGCGGTTTTCTGTAAGTCCTTTATCCCGTTGCGGAATTCCTGCAGAAAAACGCTAATGGGGTCCTTTACGGGTTTGTGGGCCGCAACATGTATGGAAGCCCTGAAATTATCCGTCAGATCAGGGGCTTGAAACTGTTTGTAATAGTTTCCTTTAGGTTTGTCGATTTTCACCCATGTGGCAGGATACTTCATGGAAAAACCGTAATCGTCGCTGACAAATTCCTTATAATCCTGTGCCCACAATGTTACGGGAACAATTAGCAGAAACACAATGATTATTGCCATGGGCACTCGTGAATACGACCCCACCCTGGGCAAGTCCATCGACAAATCTCCTTTCATCATCGGCTTGCACGAACCAAATGGCATGATAACAGGAAAGCCTTCACACGGTCAATGCTTTTCTCCCCTGGTCCAGACCCCGCAAAAGCCGCTACAGAAGAACCCACCGGGGTTACCGGTAGGTCGACCCCCTCCAACGAATGCCTTCGTTGGTTAGAACTGTAAACAAGGTACTCAGGCTAACAAACAGGCACACAAAGACGCCCACGGGAGAAGCCAAGGCGTATATCCAGTCGCCTTGCTCATGATTGATAAAAATACTGAACGGTATGATCACTGCGGCCATAGCCAGTAACGATACAATGAACAGCGCCACCGCAGGAAGCTCGCTCCTCCCGATGAGCAGAAAGATGGCAGAGACGGCAAACAGGAGTATCATTAAGGACAGGACTGCGTAGTTCATGGTGAGACGCGCTATCTTCGCAACGTTCTTCTCCAATCCCCCATAATATGTTCTTTTCCAGAATCGGCACACATCCGAAAGTCTGTCAAACGGCTTGGTCCGAACTAAAGCGAAGCCTCGCATTACCATCAATTTCAACCCGTTGGCTTTTGCGGCCTTGCTGAGGGCCACGTCTTCGGTTACCTCGTTTCTGAACCTTTCCCATGTCCCCAGCTTCTCATATCCCTGCCTGGTAATCATTATGAAGCAGCCGGAGGCCAAGGCAGCCTCCTTTGCGGGATTGTTCACGTCGGTCAGAGGATAGAAATACGAAATGCCCAATGCCATGTGGGGATGCACTGCGTTTTCATTGAACCCCTTTTTGACGAAGCCCGGCAGCAAACTGAACATGTCCAACTTCTGGGCCTTGAAAAACCGGAGCACTTGGGATATCGCCTTCGGGTCAAGAAAGACGTCGGCGTCGGTGAACAAAAAGATGTCTCCGGAGGCTTCCTGAGCAGCCCTAAACATGGCGTGGGTCTTGCCGGTCCATCCTTTTGGCAATTCGTGGATCGAGATAACCTTTATCCTCTGATCCTCTTGGGCTAACCGTTCCATAATTCGGAGTGTGTCGTCTTCGCTGCGGTCGTTGACAAGAACTATTTCCAAGTTGCTGTAATCAGAAGCGATAATTGATCGAACAGACGCCTCGATACCTGAGACTTCATCCTTGGCAGGCACAACTATTGTAACTAACGGGTGGGGATTGTCCGGGAGTCCAACCTGTTCCGGCAACGTCGGCTCATTGTCCAGCGCGCGAAATAAGAGGACGTTCATTCGCATCAGTTCTATGAAAACGAGCAGAACAAACACGAATCCGATCCAAAGGGCAGCAGTAATCAACATTCAGAATCCTTTTGCTCACATGGCAGTTGTACCGATCAAAAGTGACTCTGAGACATTTACGTCTTTCCCGGACCTGTAGTAGGGTACTCCAGGAAAGCCTGGGGTAGAAAACCCGTCACTCATGTGATGCCGATTCGCAATACCAATGCGCATCCCAAAGAGTAGCATCGAGACACCTGTTCCGAGCCTGCTCCGGCAGATCTCGTCGGCCGCAAAGGGCACGACCCGGTAACGTAACTTTATCCGGTTTTGTCTTTTTGTCCAGGGGTAAGTTACCGACTGGCCGGCAGAGCTAAACTTCGGGGCAAGCTTGTCCTAAAACGCGCAATCGCGAGTGAGAGAGCGGTTCCAAACACTCCGGGGCCTCGCGAAATCCACAAAAAAAGCCTTCAGCGCATTACTGCTTATTCAAGTCAAGTGAAGCGGTTTTTCGATTGGACAGCTTTTCGGCCCGGACGTGATCCTTTTTGGCCAGGGTGGGTTCCTCCATTTTTTCGTACAGCAAGGCCCTTGATTTGTACGCGTCCGCTCTCCCAGGCTCCATTCTGATGGCCGCCGAAATGTACGCATGTGCTTCAGGATACAGCCCGTTTGCCATCAATTCCTTGCCCTTGGCCAGGTGTTCGGGCCAACGGGCCGGTTCCTCGTCGTAAACGTAAATAGCTTCCTTGGAGTAATCGCTTTCCCCGCGCTCGTTCCATGAGGTCACGGCGAAACAATGCATCTCACCTTTGTTGAGCCCTGAAATAATCGCAGAGCAGTTCGGGGAGTTCGCAAAGCTTCTATACTCAGTGGGTGTCGAGCCCCAAAAAACGGTGTAATAAAGCGCATTCTTTACTGCGGGCCACTTTATGCGCACTCCTTGGGGCACCTCGTCCACCTGGATCGAAGGCGGCGGGACAGCGGCCTTTGTTCCACCGGAATTCGTTCCGGTCCCACAGGACGCCACCGCCATAACCGCGACGAACAAAGTGCAAATTTGAAACCCGCGAAGCATCACAAAGACCCCGCCGTCCCTCACACATAGCCCTCTATCTACCTTTTGTCTTGCACCATGAAGCATTAAAGCCGTCTCTTGTTCAGCGCGCCGGTCGCTTGTATCAGGATCGATGCGCACCTGGCAGTAATTAATATCGGATCATTTTGTCCTGTTCGGCATCTTTTTGCAACCCCTTTTTGGCATTATGGCCGAAAATCAGTGCGTTGAAAGGGGCTTGATCAGGGGAGCAACGTTTGACTTGATCAATCGCCTATGATATAAATCCGTTCCTGACAAGAGCTTATAATAGTAATTAATATGGGTTAGCAACTAAACACACAGAAGGAGACCAAAGTGCAGACCAACCTACGGATTTACAAGGATCTTTTGTGCGGCGCCTTCTTCCTCATCTGTTTCCTGGCAGTCCTGCCCCAGTCTTTCGCCGCGGGGGAGGACAAGGTTCTCGCACGAATAGGCAATGAAACAGTGAGCGAAAAGGACCTGAGCGAAATGTCCAATGCCGTCCCGGAAAGGTTTCGCGAATTCTACAGGACACCGGAGGGGCGACAAAAGACGCTCGATTACATTGTCAACATATATGTCCTTGCTGCTGAAGCCGAAAAGCAAGGACTCGACAAGGCCCCTGACACGGCGAGGCTCCTGCAATTCACGAAGAAAGACCTTCTGGCTCGTTTATACCTGGAAAAGATGACGAAGGACATGCCCGTCCCCACCGATGCCGACGCAAAAGCCTTCTATGAGAATAACAAAGCCCAATACACGACTCCGGAAAGCGTCCACCTTCACCACGTGCTCGTAAAGACCGACAAAGAAGCCAAGGACGTTCTGGCCAAACTGAAAAAGGGCGAGAAGTTTGCCGACATAGCGTCCACCGTGTCCATCTGCCCGAGCCGAGTAAAAGGCGGGAACCTGGAATGGCTGCCCAAAGGAAGCCTGGTTAAAGAAATCGAAGACGTGGCTTTCACCGCAAAAAAAGGCGAGATCTTCGGTCCCGTGAAAACCAAGTTTGGGTATCACGTCCTGCTGGTTGAAGATACCAAACCGGCTCAAGAAAGCTCATTCGACCAGGTCAAGGATTACATCATGGAGCAGCTCAAATTTCAGAAACAACAGGAACAATATGAGAAATTGGCCGAGCAACTGAGGAAAAAGATGAACGTGCAAGTCACTCAGGAGGCTCCCCCGGTTCCTGCAGGCCCTGCCGGTCCGACACCGGGGCCCAAGAACTAGCGCAAGGTATCCGTGATAGTTTGCCATAGGGCGGCCGCTGGCAGCCGAATCCAGGAATTGGCGGGCACAGCCCCATAGGCGTTAACTTAAAGGTCGTCCTCCCCAGTGTTCCGGAGGAACACCTGAGAGTAGGCCGGCGATTTATCGCCGGCTCAGGCGCAAATCAAAAAAATCTTTAGTCCCGGTAGGGACGACCGATCGGTAAGCTTCCTCAATAACTTCTTCGGCCGTCCCTCTGGGACTACGGGTCTTTTTGACCGCTTTCCCGGCGATGAATCGCCGGGCTACTTTCGTCTCGTCCCTCTGGGACGAAAAAGGTTAGGCACTAAAGCTAGCGCATATGGGGCACAGCCCGCCCTACGGGACACGCGTCATCTGAAGGTAGGGCCGGGTGTTCCCGCCAATATCCTCGTTGCTCACAGCACTAACGGCCCCTATTTGCTTGGGAAGTAATTTTCGAGGTCGATATGATTGGATTAGGCGGCTTAGGCCAGGGGGAACCTCTTGCGGAATGGGCCTGTCCTCTGAATATTTCCAGAATCCAGAACCGCTGTACTACTCTTCGAGTGGAATAAACATCTCTTCGGCTTCCTCCGTAACTGCGGTCATATCGCCCACCTGCTCCTGAATTCGCTCGAAGGCTTCTTCCGCGGTCCTCACCTTAATGTCGTCCTCTCTTATCATGAGAGAAACCAACTCGTTGAAGTATGCCTCGTTGGTGACATATATTCTTGTAAGAATGTCCAGGGCTTCCTCATCGGACACATCCAGATCGTCAGGCTTCAGTTCCCCTCTATCCAGCTTGACCATGAAGTCGGCAGGAAAAGCGCTGGTCTCTTCCTCCGGGTTAGCCTCCTGAGCCGACCTGGACCACGACCGTAGTATTTTATCCTGAAAGGTGGATGCCACAACTTTGATGTCTATTGTCTGCAAGAGCTTGGAAAACACCTCGTCATCTTCTTCAAGGAAACTCACCAGCCAGTGGTAAGCGGCCTGTGGATCAGTTACCCCTTTGGTGGAAAACAACTCCGGATCAAGGTCCAGGATGGATTGGACCCTTTGAGGATCCACCAGGCACAGCACCCCTATATGAGTCGAACTTTGAGACTTCATAATTCGGAAAAGGGACCTGTCACCTAACTTGTCAACAACCTCTTGAGCGGTCTCATCCTTTAGAAGAAAGAGCAGTTCTTGCGCGGACTTAGGATCGCGAAGCGCTTGATGGCTCACCAGCGACGCCTGTTCCTCAAGAGGCAACGATGCCATGAGTTGTGACGCGGCGCGATTGTCCACCTTTACGAGATCAAGAACCTTCTTGCCCCTTTCGGAGACCGGAACCAGATGAGTATCATTTGCCATTGGTTGTCAGACTTCCTCCGTCTCTTTCCACTGCGGATCTTCCACGGCTCGTACGGTTTCCAGGAGCGAATCGTCGCCGCCGAAGTCTTCTTCCGTCCATCCCTCTTCCGGCGGCCTGTAGGATTCCCCCAGGTTAAGGGCGACTCTCCGTCGCTCGCGACTGATAGTGAGGATCTGGAGCGCCTTGGTGAAATTCAGCCTGATATCCTCATCAGCACTGTCGCGGAACGCGAATATCACTTCCCTGAGGCCCGCTGCCCTGGTCTTGTCAAGCTCTATACCTTTTAGGGCCAGGATGGTAGACAGATCGGGAGTTGAGTCACCATCCAGGGTTTTCGAAAGCACATCCATCAGGCCGCGGGACAGGCGGATCAAATGCCTCAGACAAAACGCGAGGGTGATAGCGTCCATCTCCAGGGGGTTGCGCTGGACAACCTCCAGGTACGCCAATTCCTGCCCGGCATTCTCTTCGCAGAATTCTTCAAACAAACTGAAGTCTTGGCTCAATTCAGGGCTGACAAGGATTTCGTCGTCCTCAGGCATGGCGATCCTCCATCCGGGATTCCAATTGCTGGCAGCGGAAGCCCGCGCCGGGAAAATTAATTGTATCATGAGCACGGCCCGTGTGGTCATAATATGCGTGGCCGTTTCAGGAAGGTCAATTTCGACCCCCGACTATAACCCGGCCTCCGAAATGTTTCAAGGCCGCACGTGGGTGAACTGTATCTTTCAGTTATGTGGCTGGGATTTTTGTTTCAAGCGTAACGCAAGGATCGCGGCAAACTGCAAAATAGCCAGGAACTACACCGCTGGGTGGCCCGGACGCAGTGGCGTCCGGGCCACCCGCCGGAACCGGCAAGAGGATGGCAGGCTTCTTCTGGAAACCGGGCGGCATTATCCGGCATGCCCACCGAAGTTGCGAAGATCTGAGCGCCGGCATGGCAGAAAATAGCCTCGGTCTGTTAGAATGGAGACTCAAGGTGATGCCGCACGAAGGAAACATGGGCGATGAACGCGAGTTCGACGCGAATAGGCTCGACATCATCCCGGAGAGCCTCGGACTGAAAAGAAAATAACAGGTGACTTGCGATTCAAAAGGGCCGGCAATGAGGTCGGCCCTTCAAATTGGAGGGAGGTTTCATACATGATCACTGCAGGGATTGACTGTGGTGCCAAGAACACGAAGACAGTTATCATCAAAAACGGCCGGATAATCGGCAGAGGCATCGTGGTGACCGGCTTTGATCAGGCCCAGGCAGTAAAGGAATCGTTGGAATTGGCCCTGAAGGACGCGGGGGTTTCCAGGTCCGATCTGGGCCACATTGGTGGGACCGGATCAGGGGCCAAAGCCATCGCTGAGGCTGATGTAAAGGTAAACGATATCAGGGCAATGACTGCGGCAGCTCATTACTTTTTCCCCAATGCAAGGACCGTGGCGGACGTGGGAGCTGAGGAAGCCCGTGCCGCCAAGTGCGACGAGAACGGCCGTGCAGAGGACTTCGCGATCAACGAGAAGTGCGCAGCGGGCGCGGGCGCATTTATTGAGGCCATGGGCCGGGCCCTGGAGACCCCGCTGGAACAGATGGGCCTTTTGGCACTATCCTCAAACAACCCTATCCCCATGAATGCCCAGTGCACGATCTTCGCCGAATCCGAGGTCGTGGGCCTGATCCACGCGAAGACTGAGAAGAAGGACATCAGCAAAGCAATCCATGATGCCATGGCCGGCAGAATAGTGTCGATGATTAGGCGCGTTGGGGTCAATCCGGACATAGTGATGATCGGCGGAGTGGCATACAATCCCGGTTTTGTGACAGCGCTTCAGAGAGAGTTGGGGGTGGACAAAATACACATTCCGGACAAGCCGGAGTTCGCTGCCGCTGTAGGCGCAGCCGTTGTTGCGGGCGCGGACGGCAATTAGACTCAATCAATCGAAAAGCGGAATCGGAGGATATACAGGTGGCTGAGGAGAACAAAAGGGAATTCTGGAGGTGGGAAGAGACCAACTGGGTAAACCCTGACATTAAATGGCAGGACGGAGAATTCGTGACCTTGGGTATTGATGTGGGATCAGTAAGCTCGCAGGCTGTGATAATGGTTGACGGCCAGTTCTACGCCTACGGCAACATGAGAACAGGTTCGGACAGCCCCAACAGTGCGCGCAACGCGTTTGCGTTCGCTTTGGAAAAGACGGACCTCGCCGAAGACAAGATACATTACTGCATCGGGACAGGTTACGGCCGAGTAAATGTGCCTATGGCCGACCGTACGGTCACGGAGATTGCGTGCCACGCGCGTGGAGCAAACTTCATCTACGGCCCGCAAGTGAGGACCGTGCTTGACGTCGGCGGCCAGGACATTAAGGCCATCCGCTGCGACGACAAAGGTAAAGTGACGAACTTTCTCATGAATGACAAATGCGCGGCAGGAACGGGCCGAGGCATGGAGGTGTTTGCCGATCTGCTTTCAGTCCCCATCGGTGACGTGGGGGAGAGGTCGTTTCAGATTGATAAGGAGCCCACTGCGGTTTCCAGCACCTGCGTCGTTTACGCGAAGTCTGAGGCCACGGGCTTGTTGCGAAAAGGGCTGAGCACCAACGAAGTCCTTGCAGCTTATTGTTCTGCAATGGCGGACAGGATTTATTCCCTCCTGGAACGGGTAGGTGTGGAGCCCGAGTTCGCCATAACCGGCGGGATGGCCAAGAACCGTGGCGTGATTGACAGGCTCAAAAAGAAGATAGGTCTGGAGCCGATGAAAGCCAAGTGGGATACCCAGTTGGCCGGTGCGGCCGGTGCGGCCCTGTTCGGTCACGCCCTGTGCAAGAAAGGGAAGGGCAGGCGCAAGTAGGGTTTCCTGGGCGAGTTTTAGCGGGGGACACTCGTTGGCGGCTGGGTCCCCTGATCCGGTCCTCGGAGCGGACAATGAAAAAATTCATCGGTATGGCTCTATGGAATAGGATGACAGCATGTTAGCAAACTACGGATATAGTGACGGTTCTGGCAATTACTTCATAACCATCGATACGGACAAGTGCAACGGGTGCGGCGACTGTGTGACGGCCTGCCCTGCGCATGCCTTCCAGGTCGTGGACGAAGACCCCAACGATCCCACGAACGAAGAGCCCGTGGCTATGATCGTGCCCGACAAAAGGAAAAAGCTGAAATACGAGTGCGGTCCGTGCAAACCGCCGTCCGACAGGCCGCCGCTCCCGTGCGTACAGGCGTGCAAAGCAGGAGCCATATCGCATTCGTGGTAAGCAGGATTCCACACGAATCATGCGGTTCGGACAGGCCCGTGTGCGGTTCCGGCCGCGAGGATGAGACGCTGTAGGGGCACGGCGTGCCGTGCCCATCTCCTGTTCACAAAGGTGACGCGCGTGCCTCCTATTCCACCCGCTCGGCGTTCAATTCGGCTCAAAGACTTCGATTACACGGAGGCCGGAACCTATTTCGTAACTGTGTGCTCTTACGGGAGAGTGAGCCTATTCGGCGAGATCCGCCACGAAGAAATGCGACTGAACGAACTAGGTCATCAAGTCGAGGCGGAATGGCTGAAGACAGAGACCATTAGATTCAATGTTGAGCTGGACGAATATATTGTCATGCCGAATCATTTCCACGGAATTCTTATAATCTCCGGTGCCGTCGCAGAGGGCACGGCACGCCGTGCCCCTACGGTTTCTCGATTCGGCGGGTCCGTACCGTCCTCTCTGGGAACCATCGTTCGGTCTTTCAAATCCGCTACCACTAGGACCATTAACCGTTTACGGCATACCCCAGGGCTACCGGTTTGGCAGCGCAACTATTACGAACATGTCATTCGCGATGATCGATCCCTCGATCGTATTCGCGAATACATAGTAACCAACCCATCGCATTGGTCTAACGATCGCGAAAACCCATCCCGCACGGGAACTGACGAATTCGATCTCTGGCTGTCGTCAATTATCGAACGGCCCGTTGGCCGCAAATCTGTTGCGGTATCCCGCAGGAAATTGATCTGCATTCAAAGAAACCTTTTCAGGGGTCTCTATCTATGTCCACCATCACCATAAACGGCAATCGGGTTACGGTCGAACCGGGTGACACTATTCTTGAGGCTGCTATCAGGGCTGATATCTACATTCCTACCCTTTGCTATCATCCCGATCTTCCGCCCCACAAAGGCGGCCAGCCGGTCGAGGCCGTTTATCGAGGTGAGACCAGGATAGAAAACCATAGTGCTTATGCCCCTGCTGACGGGATCGAATCCGGGTGCGGTCTTTGCGTGGTCGAAAGGATAGACACCCGTGAGTTGGTCCCCTCTTGCCTTACCCAGGTCTCTGAAGGGATGCGGATCGCCACCGAGTCCGAAGCCGTTAGAGCGAGAAGACAGGAGCAACTTGCCTCTATAATGGCCGGCCATCCCCATTCATGCCTGACGTGCGCCCAGCGCGAAGGTTGTCCCCGGACCCAGTGTTCGTCAAATGTTCCTGAGAATGAACGCTGCTGCCCGCAGTTCGGAAACTGCGAATTTCAGAAGGTGGCTGAATACGTCGGGATCAGTCCTTCCACGATCAGATGGGTACCGGCCGATATTCCTGTGCTCGACGCGGACCCTTTGCTGACGCGGGACTACAATCTGTGCATATCTTGCACGCGATGCGTTCGGGCGTGCCGCGACCTGATGGGCATAGAGGCTATAGGTTTCGTGTTCGACAAAGACGGAAAAGTTACGGTGGGATCGGTTGCGCCGAGTCTGAAGGACTCCGGATGCATATTTTGCACGGCGTGCATGGAAGTTTGTCCTACCGGCGCGATCATAGACAAGAAGCTGAAAAGCGCCGGTCGTGACCTGATGCCCGCCATGCGACGAGTCATGGCTCCTCCCGAACATTTGTCAGCATTCATTGAAGAAAACGTGCTCAAGGTTCCGGCGGCAGAGGGAGCTTTCCGACTGATGGACGAAGAAAAGAAGCCCATCGTGATCAAAGGAACCGCGAATATGCGGGAACTTCTCTTGGAGTATCTGGAAGCGTGCCAAAGCGCGAAACATTTCGATTACGAAGAAGACAAGATGTTTTCCAAGCGTGAGAGCGAGTTGCTCCAGCAACATCTTCAGAAATACGGCGAAATGCCCTCCGGAGGCGAAGACGAAGACGAGCTTTTTTAGCCCTACTTAGAGACCCAAGTGCGGCGCATGTGGCCATGGTGAATTGGCTCAGCCGGTAGATTCCTCGAAGTTTTGGTCTCAACCCAGTGGCCCAAGACGTCACCCCGGCGAAAGCCGGGGTCCAGGAGTCCCAGGTGGAACATCGGACCAAACACACTGGATTCCTGCTTCCGCAGGAATGACGGAAAGAGCGACCTTCAGAACCAGGAGGTGTCTTTCAGCCCTTTTTTGTAATGCGGTTGTTCTGGTCCACAAATATGTTGCGCGAGTGGTGTCCCTTACATTCCGAGTCTTCCATGGCCACGTACGAACAGATGATGACCAGGTCACCCACGGAGACCTTCCTTGCCGCGGCTCCATTCAGGCAGATCACCCCGGAATCCGGCTCGCCGTTTATAACGTAGGTGGTAAACCGTTCGCCATTGGATACGTTGTAGATGTGCACCTGTTCGTATTCCAGGAGGTCCGCGGCCTCAAGTAGGCGCGAGTCTATGCTTATGCTGCCTTCGTAATCGACGCAGGCGCCGGTTACTCTTGCGCGGTGAATCTTCGACTTAAGCATCGTCCGTTGCATGTCCTGCCTCCAGCAGGGGATAAGGAGGGAATAGCGGGGAGCCCCTTTTTGTAAAAAGGGTCTCCCCGCACCCCTCTCCAAAAACTTCTATATATCTGCTCCTTGAGCTTCCTTTATGCGGAAGCTCAAGGAGCAGATATATATGAAATTTCGTGATAAGGAATGCGGTGAAAACCTTCTTGTTTCTCCTGTAGGTTCGGCTTTTTGAGAGTACACTCGCATTAACCGTTCAAGCACCGTCAGCAGAATCCGCTTCAAGACACTGAGCACCTTGCCGTCGCAGACGGGAAAGACGGCAAGATATGGGAGTTTTTGGGGAGGGGTCCGAGGAGGGCGTTTTTGCAAAAACGCCTTCCCCGGTCATTGTTCAAGCTTCGCCTCTCCCAAGGACCATATTGTCTATGAGCCTCGTCTTACCAACTCGAACCGCGAGTGCAGCCAAAACCGGCCCATTGACCACTTGCAGCTCCTGAAGCCTGTCCGGGTCAGTCAGGCTTATATAGTCCACCGCCGCGTCAGGTTCCTTTCGTATTCTCGCGGACATCACTTCGATGTACCTTTCAGCGCTTGTCTCACCTTTGTTGAATAGGCCCTGGGCCTCTTGCAACGCCTGGTACAGACACACGGCCTGTCTGCGCTGATGCGGCGTGAGGTATGCGTTGCGGGAACTCATGGCCAGGCCGTCGGGCTCACGAACGGTCGGGCATGCAACCACCTCAACGTCCAGATTCAGATCTTTCGACATAGTCTTGATGACTTGAAGTTGCTGGTAGTCTTTTGCCCCGAAATACGCGGCGGTTGGAGCGACAATGTTGAACAGTTTCAACACAACTGTGGCAACACCTCTGAAATGCCCGGGCCTCGACGCACCACATAGAGGCGCGGAAACCTTTTCCACATCCACATAGGTTTGGAAATCCGGGGGGTAGATGTCTTCGACTTCCGGCATGAACAAGGCATCGACGCCGGCTTCCCGGCATTTCGCGGAATCCGACTCGGGGTCTCGGGGGTAAGTCGAGAGATCTTCACGCGGTCCAAACTGGGTAGGATTGACGAAAATACTTGCCACGACCGCGTGGTTTTCAGAGCGGGCTCGATGGACCAGACTCATGTGGCCCTCGTGGAGGTAGCCCATGGTAGGGACAATTCCTATGGTTTCACCTTTGGAAAGGTGAAGCCTGGACCATTCTTTCATCTGAGCGACTGATCTCAGTGTCTGCATGGGCATGTGCCAATAAAAAACGCCTTCCGGCGGGAAGGCGCGTTGAATCCTTGAGTATCGTCCTTCCGTCCCGGTCCAATGGATCCAGGCGGTATATGAAGCCACCTAACAGAGAGGGTTCCGGGTCCAACGGGGGACTCCAGATCCTATCCACTTACTATAGCGTAAAGATGTTTTTGGTCAAGACTAAAAATGCTTTATTTGTGAGCCGCGGTCTTTCAGCCGTGAATTGGCCCGTGGGGCAGTCCCGCGACTCGCGGGACTGCCCCGCGACTCGGGGACTTTGCTGTTAGGGATGCCCGCCCTGTCCGCGGCAAGTCTGCCATGTGACCTCACCTTTACCCTCGTCGGCATACATGCTAAAAAACCTCCATGAAGTCTTTAGTCTCAATACGGAAATGTGCCGACTATGATCCTCGGCTCTTGCGAGAGAGCATCGAGAAAGTCCTCAATGACATTGGAGGCCTCGGGGCCTTAGTAAAATCAGGCGACCAGGTGCTGCTCAAGCCGAATCTGCTGAAGTCCGCGGTCCCGTCCAAGGCCGCGGTGACGCATCCCGGCGTTGTCGAAGTCGTCGCATCGATGGTGCTGGATTGCGGCGGCAAACCCTACATAGGGGACAGCCCTCCTCTGGGGAACCTCGCCAGGATCTTGTCCAAATCCGGATACACGGATTTCATGAAGAATATGTCCATCCGCGCGGTACCGTTTGGCGAAAAGGTTCCGATGGAATTTCCTGAAGCGCGGCTCTTCCGTAGGATAGACCTTGCCCGGGAGGTCTTTGAGTTCGACAGCGTCATCAATCTGCCAAAGTTGAAGACCCACACCCAAATGGTGCTTACCCTGGCGGTCAAGAACCTTTTCGGAACGGTCATCGGCACGGACAAGGCATCCTGGCATCTTCGCGCGGGCAAGGACTACGACAGCTTTGCCACGGTCCTCGTTCAAATCTTTGAGAAGGTCCGTCCTTGCTTGTCTCTTGTTGACGGGATACTGGCGATGGAGGGAAACGGTCCCAACAGCGGCACACCTCGTCCGGTTGGAATCATCGGCGCCTCGACCGATGCAGTGGCTCTGGATGCGGTGGTTACTCGGCTTGTAGGCTTCCCCACCGAGGCTGTACGGACCAACCTCATCGGAGAACGTTTGGGCGTGGGAATCGCGGACGAGAACGGGATCGAACTGGTCGGAGACGAATTGGACGGATTTCCGTTAAAGGATTTCAAGGTCCCCAAGTCCCTCACAATGGCATGGAACCTTTCTTATTGGAACCCGATCCGCAGATTCATGGAGAACCATATAATTACCAAGCCTGCCATAGATCGCGGAGAATGCCTCAATTGCGGTGTTTGCGTCAAGCATTGTCCGCCTCAGGCAATCCGAGAGATCGACGGGGTCATGAAAATCGACCGGCGCAAGTGTATATCTTGTTTCTGCTGCCACGAGCTTTGCGCGAACGACGCGGTGCAAATTGTGCAACCGCTTCTCGGCAAGGTCTTCTCTGTTATTAGTCGCTGAACCGATCGTCAAAGGGCATTCTGGTCGCGATGTTTTCCGTCGTAGACCGCTTCGCCGACGGTAGCCTGAAATACTACCTGGCATATTCGGGTGTTGGGCTTGAGTATGAGGGGAAAAGGGGCCATATTGCTGATCTCCAGCACCTGCCGATTGTTTATACCCGGCTGAATAAAGCTGGCAGTCATGTGGACCAAGAGCCCGATTCGCGCAAAGCGTGACCGGCCTTGTATCCATCCGCAGATATTGGGCGCGAGCTTGATCCTCTCTCTGGTAATTCCAAGTATGGTTTCACCCGGCAGAAGGGTCAGGGATTTTTCGCGGCGGACAAGCCGAGTGATCTTCCCGAGATCCATAGTGTCGTCCACTACGACGCCGTGGCGGAGCTTCTTGAATATCCGGAATTCATGGCTCAGGTTCAGGTCCACCGAACCCGGGCCGACCATATCTTCGGAAAAAGGCTCTATCTGAATCCGCCCCTCTCGTATGGCCTGAAGCAGCGCATCCCTGGTGAGCACGCTCATATCCCCACCTCCGTGACAGCCGACGTTGGGTTTGTTTTCAACTATAACTCACCGCTGCCGGCTTCGCCATGATGTATAATTACTCAGTGAACCGCCGGAAGCTTTGTGGGAAAACACAAACGAGGATTGCATGGATTTGTCGGTCCTTCAAAGGGTAGCGCTGGAGCTTGACGATTTGCTGCGAGGCGGATTTATCAACAAGATACATCAGCCTTTGCCCAGAGAGATCGTTTTGCGCGTACGGCTGCCGAAAGGCGGTGAAAAGAAGCTTGTTGTGAGCGCGGACCCCAAACTAGGCCGCATCCACCTCACGGGACTGCGAATTCCCAACCCGCCGTCTCCCCCAAGGTTCTGTGCTTTCTTGAGGGCGCATTTTCAAGGATCGAGGATTCTGAAGGTCGAAGCTGCCCACGATGACCGCGTAGTCAGTATCGAGGCCATTCGCGGGCCTGAAGGGGCCAGGGTGGAGAGACGCCTTATTCTGGAGCTGCTCGGTCGCGATTCCAACATCATTCTGGTAGATCTCCAGTCCAACCGGATCATGGACTGCCTCCACCGTATTCCTGAGAAAGAGACAGGGAGCAGAGTCGTACTGCCGGGATGTGATTACTTGCCGCCACCAAAGCACGCGCGGTCGGAGACTTCCGCAGCCGTTTCAACCCACCAAGACGGGCCCGCGCCGGGGATCGCAGGGTCGCCCGATGGGAGGAAAGTCCTGACAGCGACGGCCCACATCGACGACCAGACCTTTCCCTCGATGAACGAAGCGGTGGACGCGTTTTTCAGCGTGAAGCTGGGGTCAGATCTCTTGGAAGGCATGAGAAGAGCATTAGCCGCCCCACTCAAGGCACGGCTGCGCTCATTGGACAAGCGTCTGGCGAAAATCCGAGAGGATAACGATAGGGCCGAGGCATTCATTGCGCGTGGAGAGGAAGGGGAACTCCTGAAGGCCAATCTGAGGCGCATCAGCAAGGGCATGGATCGTATTGTCGTTCAAGACTGGACCACCGGCCAGGACCGAACCATTGAACTGGACCCGGCACTTGACCGGGTAGCCAACATGGAACGTATATTCAGGAAGTCCGCCAAGGGGAAACGCGGGATGGAAAAGATCTTGGAGCGGCTCAAACAGACCTTGGAAGAAAAGGAGGCCGCCCAAGACCAACTGTTTTTCATAGAATCAGCCAAGAACGTTACCGAACTGAACGAGCTTGCAGCCGATGTGTCTTCAGGGGAACCGCCGCGGCAATCTCGGCCCGATTTGGAGAGAAAGGCCGGTCGCAAGCCCCGGACCGATCTGTTCCGTGAGTTCAAGACCGCGTCGGGGAAGGACGTTTTCGTGGGGAAAAGCGCCGCGGGAAACGAATACCTGGTGAGAAAACGGGCGAAGAAAGGTGATCTTTGGTTCCATGTAAAAGATCGGCCCGGCGCCCATGTGCTGTTGATTCAGCGAGGCAAGGAAGCCGCGTCGGCCACGGATATGGAATTTGCCGCGGGTCTGGCGGTGCAATTTTCAAGGGCCCGAGGAAAGGGAAGGGTGGAGGTCATGGTCGCGGACGTTCGGGACGTGGGGCATCCTGCGGGAGGCGTACCAGGACAAGTTACCGTTAAGAACTACAAAACCGTGTTAGCCTCAGGGGAACCGGATTGAGTATAGAGACTCATTTATCTTTGTCTTTCAGCCTCTCCACCAGCTCTTTGGCTTCTTCGTCCAGGCCGAGCTTGGGATATTCCTCCAGGATTCTTTTGGCCGCCAATCTAGCGGCTCGGTAGTTGCTCATTTTTACATAATGCTTGGCTTTGTAGAGTTCCTTCTCACCGAGCTTCCGCATGCATTCTCTATGTTTTTCTTCGGCCTGCTTGGCCCATTCTCCCGCGTTTGGATCGCCGCTAAGGGCCTTGAACGAATCAGCGGCCCTCCTGACCACCGAACTGTCGAGGTCCGTATTCTTAATCTGGTTGAAGTACGCGAGAGCGACTTGGAATTTTGCCCTGGGTGCTTCCTTATGATTCGGGTAGAGTTCTATGAATTGGAGGTACCGGGAGATAGCGTGGTCGTAAGAGCCCTGGTTGAAAAGACAGTCGGCTATTCTCATGTAAGCTTTGGGGATGTTCTTGAAGTCCGGGAAGGCTGATTTCAGCCTTTCGTAGCTTTCCAGTGCCCGTTTGTACTCTTTCCTGTCGAACTGGCTTTCAGCAGTCTTGAAAAGCTCTTCAGCGCTTGGCGGCTTGTCACTAAGCTCCGTGTTCCACAATGAGGGGCATCCTGTCAGCACCAGTGCCGCGAGGACAACCACAAAGACATGGAATCCGTGTTTCATCGAGCTAAATCCTCTGTTGGAGCGCAATGTCGCAGGTCTTCAGTACCGGACAAATCTCGCGGTGAATGTTCACGGCCATTCTAATGGAATCAGTAGGTCCTGTGAAGGATCTTGTCGGCCAACCTCATCAAAGCGCCCTTCTCTTCCGAATCAGGGAAGATGTCCAAACATTTCTTTGCCTTTTGCAAGTAGTCCCGACTTTTCATTAGCGTGTAATCTATGCCGCCTCGCCGGTTCAATAAATCCCTTACCCACTCCAGATCTTCTTCAGACAGCTTCCCATCCTGAACCATTTGCCTAATTCGAGCCTTCTCAGCTTCGTCAGCGCTTCTCAAAGCAGCAATGAGCGGCAGGGTCAGTTTTCCTTCTTCGATATCTTTGCCGGGGGTTTTGCCCATGGTTTCTTTATCTGAACGGTAGTCTATCACATCATCCGTCATTTGGAACGCTATACCGAGATTGAACCCGAATTGAGCCAACGCCTCTTCTTTGGAGGGCTCCAGACTGCCCAAAATGGCGCCGCCTCTGCACGCGGCCTCCATGAGCACCGCGGTCTTGTCCGTAATCACCTGTATATAATCCGCCTCTGTGATGTCCATATTGCCGATGTTCGCCATCTGGAACAGTTCCCCTTCGCTAAGTCTTTCCGTGGTTCGCGAAACGATTTCAAGAATTCGAATGTTCTTCAGTGATGTGAGGGCGGAAAAGGCTTTGGCCAGTATGAAATCGCCTCCAAGCACGCACATCTCGTTCGCCCAGAGCGTATTGGCCGCCGGGCGCCCCCTGCGGGTATCGGCCCCGTCCACCACATCATCGTGAAGAAGGGTCGCTGTGTGGATGCACTCAATGGCTCCGGACAACGTGACCGCGTCCGCGCCGGTGTATCCACCCATTCGAGCTGCAATAATGGCCATCTGCGGCCGCACTCTCTTGCCGCCGCTGTTCATTATGTGGGAACCTATTTCAAAGGCCACCGGGACGCGGCTCTGCAATTGCTGGATGAGTTCGCGCTCAAGCGTCTGCATCAGGGACTGAATTGAATCGAGCAGGTCCAAGGTGGTCCTCCTAAGCCACGGCACTGGCGCGTGACTTTACCATTTATGAGGTTTGCCTGCAAGACCGGTGAATTACGTTCATGGCACTTGACCTGGCGATCTGCCTAAAATGGCCGCGAGAGCGACAGGACATCATTTCACTGCGGAGGACGTCAAACCTGTAGAAACGTGGGGATACGGAATAGAGACTCTCTCAAAGCTCAAGTTGAGGACCATGCGTGCCACGATTTCAACTGCCCCATGAGTTTGGAGACATTTCCCATGCCGTGCCCACCGTCTGCGCCCTCCGTGATCTCTGCACTGAGAGTTCCCTTTAGGATCTTCCGCTTTTCGGTATCTTATGCTACCTATATGCTAGATGAATTGTCGTCACAGCATCCTTACCAAGAATAGCCTATTCATTGGCCTTTGGTCCGTGTTGGTTCTTCTGTCCCCGCTGTCGCCCGACAATGTCGAAGCCGCGGAGGAGGCGGTGGAATTCGAAAAAGCCGCAGCGTTCAGAATCGAAGGGAAGAACCAGCGGGCCGTGGAGGCGTTTGATAGGGTCCTTTCGGTCTATCCCGACCACGTCGCGGCGCTGGTACAAAAGGGAGCGGCCCTGGAGGACCAGGGCAAATGGAAGGAAGCCGCCAAGACCTATCGGCAGGCACTGGAATTCGACCCTGAGAACCTCGCGGCAAATCGCAACCTTCAGCAACTCTTGTCATCAAAGATGATGGATACCCCCCTAGGCGGCGCGACTCCTGCAAAGGAAGACCTCATCAATAGCGGTTTGGAGGCTTTGGAAGCACGGGACTTCCACAGGGCCCTGGAGATTTTTGGCCTATCCAGCGGGCTTTTCCCCGAAGACCCTCGCACGCTGTTCTATCAAGCTTACACTTTCGAAAAACAGGGCAAACTGCAGGAAGCGCTGGAAATCTATGCAAAGACCGCGGAGACATTTCCGGACCATGCGGCAGCAAGAATTCACAGGGTCATCTGTCTGCTCGCCTTGGGCGACCGGAAACTCGCACAAAAAGAGGCTCAAAGGGCGAGAGAACTTCTGAAGGATAGCCTCGAAGTCAGGGCTTTGGGACGAGTAACAAATGGGCCCTGGCCATCGGGATCGGATGCGCAAACACTTAAGCAATGGGACAAAGGCCAATGAAAAGGTTGGTCGGACTCTGCATCCTGCTGTCCTTGGCCTGTTTCGTAATGTTCGCCGGTCCTGCTCTAAGGGCTGAGATCGAAGGCCGACGACCTCTCCTGCCCTGGTACTACATCAACAAGCAACTGGCCTCGGAGATCGCGTACGCGGAGTCCCGGAAAGATGAAATTCCACCCAGGTACGAAGCTGTTATCAGGGAGTATGCGAGCGTTCAAACCAACCGGGATGCGCAGTCAGTTCAACGAAGTTCACTCTCCGGCCGAAACAGGCCTCTGAGCGAACGAGTTTTGGCAAGAATGATATTGTGGCAGATGAATCTGCCGTCTGACTTCTTTGTCGCTGACCCGGTTCAGGGAATCGTGGAGAAACTCTCCGATCTTCGCAGAAGAGAGAGCAGCTTAGCCCTGGCGAGAGACGAACTAATTGAGAAACATCTCATCGACTGCGTGAGACATCGTCCCTCGCGTTCCGTTTCGTCGCTAAGGGGTAGGGGCTCTTTGCCACTTGCCGTGATCGAGACCGGCCTCGTCTTCTGCGGGGAGCCCATACCCCTTGAAAGGTCGGACGTTCGCCAGAGAATCGAACATCAGATAGACTATCTGCTGAACGATCTGAGAGATTCCACCGGGATCTGGCTAAAGCGGAAAGATAGGTACGGACAGGTCATCGACAACATCCTGAGCGAGGAAGGTGTCCCGGAGGAGTTCTGCCTGTTGCCCGCGCTGGAATCAGGGTACAGTTGCACGGTGGCGTCGCCGTCCTTAGCCAAAGGATGGTGGCAATTCGTTAAACCCACTGCCGTAAGATCGCTGGCAGCCCAGGAAGATCTCGACTGGACTTTACGGATAGACCACCATGTTGACGAACGAAAGGACCTGGCTCTTTCCACGCGAGCAGCGGCCAGATATCTTAAGTGGATGAGGTCAAGGCTTGGCCAAGGAAGCGAAAGGGGTAGCTGGCTCACAGCGGCAGCCGCGTATAATGCGGGCCTGGACGAGGTCCAGCACAGGATAGTTGCTTATGGCACCCGTCTTTATTGGGATATGAAGCTCCCATTGGAGACCGAGCACTATGTGCCGCGCTGGATTGCTTTTGCAGTTATTAACGGCAACCGCGGGTTCTACGGATTGGAAGTGCCTGAAATCGTACCTCTGAGCTTTGACACCCTGAAAGGCGTCCGGTTGGCCAAAGATCTGCCTCTAAGCCTTCTCGCCACTGCAACCGAGTCTTCAGTTAGGTTTGTCCGCGAGTTGAACTCTTCTCTGGACAAGAGGGAGACATCTTTCAGGGCCACCAAAGCTGAGGGCGGCTCGGTGGTCACAATTCACATTCCTAAGGGCTCCAAGAGCGCCGCGTTGAAGGCCATGAAGTCGAATGGATACCTGAGGAACTGATTCCGGCAGGTAGGTCGTTGGAACACACCGATGCTATGAACATCGCCATGTGGATGCGAAGGCGATTCCGTTTGAGGAAAGAATCTCGATGACTCATGCAGCCCTTGTGACAGCCGCGGGCGAGGGAAAAAGAATGGGCCGGGGTACCCCAAAGCAATACCTCGATTTGGGGGGTATTCCGATACTCGCCAGGACTCTCCTGGCTTTTGAGAACCATCCCTTGGTCGATTTAATTGTAGTGACGGTTCCGCCGGGGGATGAGGATTCGTGCAGATCAAGGATCTTGACTCCATTCAACTTGACAAAAGTCAAAGAAATCATAGTGGGTGGAGCCACGAGGCAGGCCTCGGTGTACAATGGGCTACTGCGGCTTGATGACACCGACCTGGTGGCCATACACGATGGAGTGCGTCCGCTCGTAACACCGGAAGTGATAACTGAAACATTCAAGGCGGCTGAGGCCTCTGGAGCGGCCCTGGCATGCGTGTCTGTACGTGACACCATAAAGAAAAAAAGAGGCACGCATCTGGAAACCATTCCGCGGGCAGACCTGTGGTTGGCTCATACTCCGCAGACGTTTCGAACTCGCTTGATATTGGAGGCTCACGAAAAGGCGTTGAAAGACGGTTTCTCCGGAACGGATGACGCTGCGTTAGTAGAGCGTCTGGGACATCCTGTCACCATAGTTGAAGATTCGCCCGACAATATGAAGATCACCACTCCGGAGGATTTGGACCTTGCAAAAATGGTCCTGAACCGAAGGGCTGGCAGGTAGGCCCGCCTGATGCTCTACACGGTGCCGTGTTCCAGGCAGGTCTTGGTGAAATCGTCAGCGATTTTCACGGGATACTTCCCGGTGAAGCATGCTGTGCAAAAGTGCTCCGCAGGATGGGGCATGGCTCTCATCATGCCCTCCAAGCTGAGGTAAGCCAGGGAATCAGCCCCGATAAAGTCACATACCTGCTCGACCGTATTAGCGCATGCGATCAATTCACCTTTGCTGGAGAAGTCTATGCCGTAAAAGCAAGGGTACCGGATGGGCGGGCAGCTGATCCTCATGTGGATTTCCTTTGCGCCGGCCTCACGCAGACGCCGTGTCCGGAGTCTGCTGGTGGTTCCCCTCACTATGGAGTCATCGACCACGACAACCTTCTTGTCCTTGAGCACCTCCCTCACCGGATTCAGCTTGAGCCGCACTCCAAGGTCCCGTATTGAAGGCGAAGGCTGTATGAACGTCCGGCCCACGTAGTGGTTGCGGATTACTCCGTACTCCAATGGAAGGCCGCTCCCCTGAGAAAAGCCCAGCGCTGCATAATTGCCGGATGCGGGCATGGGCACAACCATGTCTGCTCCTTCCACAGGACTTTCCAGTGCCACTTGCAGGCCCAAATGTTTTCGGACCGAATAGACACCATTCCCGAAAATCATGGAATCGGGTCGCGAAAAATAGATGTACTCGAAAATGCACATCGCGGGGGTTGATTTCCTTGGCCCCTTTATGGACCGCAAGCCGTTGCTATCCGCGATGACAATCTCACCCGGCTCCACATCTCGAATATAGTCGGCTTCTATGATGTCCAGGGCGCAGGTCTCGGATGCGAAGATGATGGCGTCGCCTTTCTTTCCTATGCAAAGGGGTCGAAATCCGTGAGGATCTCTCGATGCGAGCACTCCGTCGGGGGTCAAGAATACTAAAGACCACGCACCTCGCAAGTCCTCGAAGACCTTTATCAGCCTTTCTTCCAGGGTGCCTTTTTTGTGCAGGACCAGGTGCGCTATCAATTCGGAATCCGTGGAGGTCTGAAAAATGGCCCCCTTCGACTCCAGGTACTTCCTGACCTTCTCGACATTCACGATATTGCCGTTGTGGGCCAAAGCGAAGATTCGATCTATCTGCTCCACCAGAAAAGGCTGAGCATTGCGCAGCATAGAACTGCCTGTTGTTGAATACCGTACATGCCCTATGCCCATATTGCCCTTCAGGTCCTGAAGTGTCCCCTCTTTGAACACGTCCGCGACAAGGCCCATGCCTTTGTGGGCTTTGACGTTGCTTCCGTCACAGACCACTATGCCGGCCGATTCCTGGCCGCGATGCTGAAGTGCGTACAGTCCGAGGTATATCAGGCGTGCGGGGTCTTCGGCGCCGTAAATGCCAAAGATGCCGCACTCCTCTTTTTTGGAGGGAGATTCAAACATAACGTCCTCTTGGGAAACCGAGAAACTCATGCGGGAATTGGACTAACCACTTTTCACAATATAGCAGCTTGCTAAAGCAGTCAAGGGACCGGCGATTCCGGAAAGATCATCGGAAATGGCTCAGGCCAATGCCCTTGCATGCGAGTAGGCATGGCGGGCGCCCGGTTCCCGCGGGGCCGCTACCACATTATGGTAGGGGCCTGCGGCCCGGAAGTGTCTCAAAGCCGAATTTCAAACAAGCATCGTGGCACGAATTGGACTGCGGCCGCAGAGGTTGGGTAGCCCGGAGGCTACGGCCTCCGGGTGCCGCAGGCATGAGGGGTCTGGACCTGTAATATGGCAACAGAATGATTGATAAAAACAGCAGCGTCAAGGATTGGTTGGGCCACCAGACCTCCTGTCGCTGCGCGACCCGCGGGTGGGACCGGCATCTTGCCGGTCATTCTAATAGACAGGCTGGAAGCCTGTCCCACCGAACGTCCGGGCTACCCGGTGCGTAATACGACGGCGCGTTGTGGTTTCATTTTGAGACAGTTTCTCCCTGCCGGGCCTAAGTTGCCGGCGAGTCCAATCACCTGGCTGGGCCTGCCCCTGGCATGCGATTCACTGCAGGTCCCCAACCTGTCCTCGGGTCTTGCCCTTGGGGGATTTCCACCGGCCTCGGCATGGCCACAGAAGGGTCACCTCCCGGCGCAGCAGGCGAGGCAGTCTGTTCGCGGGGTTTGACCCGTCTTGCCTTCGTCGCACTCGACTGCTGAGTCTGTCGAGTCTGCGGACGAACGCCGGGCTGGCCCTGGACCGGCTCTCCTGACGGAGGATAGTACTGAATGGTGGTTCCATCGGGAGTAGTGGTAGTAACTCGAACGGCTCCCGAAGGCAGAGCTTCCACATCCCCGGTCGGTGGTTGGTACGGCGAATACTGGCCCGGACGCAAAGGAGCCCCGCCGGGAGGCCCCTGAGGCGGTGCAGCTTGAACCTGCGGAGCCGGTGCTGTTTGGACCGGCGGCGCACTGTACCTTACCGGGGGAGGTCCTGCCGGAGCAGGTCCTTCAGGAGGAGTCTGATAGTTCTGCCAGTCGGAATACGTGCCCTGCTGGCCGGGATAATAATACCCGGGTGTACCTTGCTGGCCATAACCTTGTGGAGGATAACTCTGCTGACCATAACCTTGCGGCGGATAGCCCTGCGGTGGGGCTTGAGGATAACCTTGAGGCGCACCGGGCTGCTGGCCGGGATACCCTTGCGGGTACATTTGCTGCTGAGCTTCTTGAGGATTCCCGTAGAACTGCTGGGTGTTAAATTGTTGCGGGTCGCCGCCACCTCCCCAGAGGCCGAGTCCTCCCGGCCCGAATAGTGAATCTAAGACGCCCTGACCAAAGGCCGGTCCTTGAAGGGCCAAGATCATCGCGCAGAGAAATATCGCTTTTCGTATCATTTTGATCCTCCAATTGGCTCAGTCGGCGAGCCGGATAAGTGAGGATAGATAAAGGCATTTCAAGCACATTGTAGTGCAGTTTATAGCACTGGCCGATTTGTGTCAAGGCATTCCTTGAGTTTATGTCTGCAACCCCTTGGGAAGTTATATGGATATTAATTGCCTGCCGCGGAAAGCCGGTCCCGGAGACCGACCGTGGAAGACCAGACCGTGTCCTCCTGGGTAACTCAAAGGTCTGAGTGTCAACGATCCTTATTGCTTGTTGATGACAACCGTAAAGGATCCCGCGTTGTTAAGGTACCATAAGCCTCGCATTTTTCGCTGCCAGGCGGTAGGGTCGCATGAGCGGTCCGGAAGAGCCGGATCGAAGAAGCACGCCTGCAATTTGTACTCATGGCCTAGCTTTTCCGATCTGTCGGCTAAGGTTGCCAGGAGCGATTTTTCGATGATGCAGTCGTTTACGAGCAGGTACAAGTAAACCTTACTCCGAGATACATTTGCCGCGCCGTACCGATGAGTGACAACTCTTCTTGAAAACTCGAGCCTGTTCTCTTTCCCGATTTTAATTACCCTCTCCGGCGCCAGGGGTCCCTCAGGGAAATCTCGCCCGTCCTTGTAAGACAGATATCCAAGAAGGCAGCCATACGGATGGTTTGGTAGAGCTTTCTTTTCTTCGATCATATCCCTATTTGCAGGATCCAATTCGAGCATTTTGTTATCCAGGTTATACTCCAAGTTTCCATCAGGGTTTCTCCAGGCAAATCGGTAGTTATTTCCCAATTGTAGGTAAAGAAGCTGTTTGGCGATTTTGAGCGTCGATTCGGCGGCTTCATCCTTGGGCAAATCATATTTTTTGTGAATTATCTCCTCAGCCTTGGTCGCGGCCAGCACTTGCTTCCAATCGGTGAAGTTCCCTGTTTCGACAAATCCGGTGGCGGTTATTTCCACTGCTTCACCGTCTTTCAGCCACACGTCGGTATAGTTCTCCATGCTGTAAGCCGGAACGGTAATCACCCTTGTTATGAAGCCTCCGGCTGTTTCGATGGTCACTCCGTTCAAATTGGCAGAGAATTTGAGGCCGCCGCGAGAGGCGCTTGCAACCCCTCTTAGGATGCCCGGCAAGAAATGATGGAGGAAAACCGTAACGCTTACCCCGAGGATAAGCAGCAAGAGAATTAGTTTGCCGAAAAGCCACCCGTCGTTCAAGATCCGAACCAGAGTCGGTCCATTTTGCGGTTTGTTTGTTGGCATCGCTTACCTCCTCCTTAAAGAAGAGCGCTTTTTCGTTACAGGAGTCGGTCAGACCGCACGGTCTTTGCCTAAGCCTCTCTGAGTTAAGCCGGGTGCTTTTGACAAGTTCCCGGCCGACTCACGGTTTTTTCGCTACATACGCTCCTATGGTCTTGCCGGGAAGCTTCACCGTGCAGGAACCTTGATCAATCGCGAGCTGTCCGGGGCCTCCTAGGTCGAGGAGATCGACGAGTTTCGTGCCGTCTGCCAACCTTTTCTTCACGCTCTCAGGTACGCCGGGATTCCCTTGCACAGGTATCCTGAGGGTGGGTGATTCTGCCGGATCGTTGTTAAGCACGACGAGAACAAAGTCGTCATCGAGGGCTCGAATGAAAGCGTAAACGTTAGGGTTGGCAGCGCCGTTCTGGCGCCATAGTTCGGTGTACCCGCCAAAACAGAGAGGTTTGGATGCTTTTCGAAGCTCGATCAGCCTTTTGGCCACTTTGAAAGTCTCATTGGGATCGGGGATGAACCTCGGGGGATTAAGCCGATATCGGTCTCGGCTGTGGACACGGTCCTCTTCAGCCCATGCCCAACGGGGCATATCGAATCGGTTGTCGGGATCATCGCCGCCGTACATGCCGATTTCTGCACCGTAATAGAGTTGCGGGATTCCCGGCAGGGCAAATAAGAGGGCCAGGGCCATATGGTATCTCTTGACGATTTCCGTTTCAGGAACACCGGGGCCCGGTGTATTGATGAAGCGGGGAAGATCGTGATTATCCAGCATGTTGACCATGTAAAGCGCTCTTTCCGGCGTGAGCAGCTCTGCTGTCCGATCAACGCTATGTGCGAGGCGATCGACGCTTCCCTGCCTGGCAATGGTATCCACCAGCGCGGAACGCAGAGGGAAATTGAACGCGGAATCGAATCCCACATTGAAATATGGCAGCAACTTTGTGAGAGACTCGGCGTCCCCGTCCATGAACACCTCGGCAATCAAGAAAATGTCCGGACGCTCTGATCTCAGAGCACCCACCCACTCCCCCAGGTAGTTCAGAGGCACATGTCTCGCTGTATCAAGCCTCACCCCGTTCATCGGAAATCTTTTGACCCACGGGACCGACATGTTGGTCAAGTAACTCTTGACCTCGCTGATTTCTTGGTTGAAATCCGGGAGTCCGGCAAGGGGGCAGTTGACAGGGTCCTTCTCGATGTCACAGTCGCCGTTCTCGTGGAACCATTCCGGCTTTTGACCGCAAATGGCGGCCCCGTACCCGGAATGATTTATGACCATGTCAAAAATCACTTTTATTTCAGTTCCCTGGCTCTGAAGGCGCTGCACTAATTGCAAGAGGTCGTCTTTGGTGCCGAGTTTCGGTTCAATTGCCTCGTCATCGGGGATTTTGAAATCCGCCCAATATCCGTGATACCCGGCGCTCTTCCGATTGGATGGGTCTTTATGAACTCCAATCTGTTTATACACTGGAGTCATCCAGAGAGCGGTTATTCCCAGATCTTTAAGATACGGGATTTGTTGTTCTAAACCAGCGAGATCTCCGCCGTGGAAGAACCTCGGATCGGACGGATAGTATGCTCCGGCGTGGCCGGCTTTGTTATTCGCTGTATCGCCATCATAGAAGCGATCCGTCATAACAAGGTATATCACCTGGGCCCGCCAGTCCCACTGAGGTTGGTTCCCGTCGGATGCATAAGAGGGCAGGTTGGCAACAAAGAAGACGAAAGCCGAGAGAAGGACGCTCAGCAGGATGGCGAATCTCTGCGCTTTGGCCTCCGAACGGTTTGGCCTGCGGCGATTCCACATTTCCCCCTCCTTTGGTTTGTGTTCATGCTATGCGGAGATCATCCGGATAGACTTTGCGTCTCCCGTGGCGAACACGAAATATAGTGCCGCGTCCTGTAACGCGCGAGCCGCAGGTAGGAACGGTTTTCGAACGAATGGACGTTATAGGGTTTGACGCTGTCTCAAAACTCGACAGGGACTCCAAATCGTGCCACGATCACAGTCGCTAGTTGACTTGTCGCCCTCATCCCAACCCTCTCCCAGAGGGTGAGGGGCCTTCGTGCTACGATTCCTACTGTTCCATGACCTTGGAGACAACTTCGTTTTTCCGCGCCGATGCTTGACCGGGTGGGCGTCCGACGCATGTCGTCCGGGTCACAGCCTTTCGGGCAATTCATTTCCCCGTGTTAAGTTTTGAAAGTTCTTGAATCTCGCGCCTGCGAAGCTTGAGCCTCTGCTCGAAAAATACCAATTGACAGCCAGGAATCAGATGAAACTCCCCCTTAAATGAGTTTACATCGGCTGCCGCACCTCGGTCAATGTCAAAAGAGAAATCAGATTAATTCGAGGCTGCGATTCCTCTCTCAGAGGCCCTCCAGGATGTATTCCCTCGTCCCCAGTCCGAGTTGCTCCGCATAGTTCAGTTGATGAACCCAGTCAATGGCGGGGTACAGAGCACGGAACTTGTCTTCTCCCGGGCTCAATGCGGTCTTCAAACTTGACAAAGGGTTTCCAGGTGCCCTGTTGACCAAATCCACGGCTGCCTGATCAATGGCAACGGGATCGAGGGAGGCAAGGATGCCAAGGTTGGGAACAATTGGTCTTTCGGAAAACGGGACACAGTCGCACAATGGTGATACGTCCATGACAAAACTCATGAATAAGGCCTTTCCCTTCTTGCGCTCAAGCACCGTAGCTGCGTACTCGACCATTTTCTCCATGAATATCGGAATGGACTCATTCCATTGCACCTGAATTGCTCCCTGAGGGCAGGCGAGTATGCATTCTGCACAACCGATACACCTTTCAGGAGTAATTTCGGCCTTGGGCTCGTCCAGGTCATCCCGGACGGCTATGGCTCCGCCTCGGCACCAAACCACGCATTCTCCACAAGCTATGCATTTGTTCTTCTTGATTTTTGGCGCAATGTTGGAGTGCTGGTCCAATTTTCCTTCGCGCGCTGCGCACCCCATTCCCAAGTTCTTGAGTGCACCTCCGAACCCCGACAGCTCATGTCCCTTAAAATGAGTCAAAACCACCAGTCCGTCGGCGTTGTGGATATCGGCGGCTAAGTGTGCGTTCTTAATGTGTCGGCCTCGAGTCGGGACCTGGATCGAGTTGTTCCCGCGCAGGCCGTCGGAGATAATCAGAGGGGCTCCGGTCACTTCTCTCGTAAACCCGTTGTCGAAGGCCGTCGTAAGGTGCGACCATGCCTCGGTCCGAGACCCCACGTACAGAGTGTTGGTGTCCGTGAGAAAAGGCTTGGCCTGTAGAGACGAGAGGCGATCCACAACCCGCCGGACGTATTGCGGGCGGATATACGCCGTGTTGCCCGCTTCTCCAAAATGAAGTTTCACCGCTACAAGGTCTTTGCGAGCGAAGAGATCGCCGGGTGACAGCTTGTCAAGCAGATCCGCCACCTTTTTGGAGACACTCCTCTTCCAATCTGCCGTCATATCGGTTATATATACTGTTGATGGCAACGATCGCAACTCCTCTCAGAGCTAGAGATGGGAGGAAATTATCTTCCAGGCTCCCTGAAATCACAAGAAGAAATTTTTTGAAAAAAGCCCGGTGCCGCGGTAAGATAAAGCATTGGATGAAAAAAGTCGAAACAGCCATCGCCGGACTAGACACTACAGGCAGGATATAAGAAACCACAGATGAAAGATCGAATCGGCGAAATGCTTCTCCGCGCTGGACTTATCGATGAGGAGAAGCTTGAGAGAGCTTTTGACCATCAACGCACGCAAGGTGGTAAGGTTGCCAGTGCCCTGATAAAACTGGAATTTCTCAATGAGGACGACCTGGTCGAGTTTCTGTCCAGACAACTCGGACTGCCGACGGTCTCCCTGGATGAAATAGACGTGGACCCGGATGCGGTTAAGCTCATCCCCACTCCGATCGCCCAGAAATACATGGCGATCCCTTATGCACACGTCAATTCCTCGCTGCACGTGGCAATGGCGGACCCGACGGACCTGAACGCCATTGATGACATCAAGTTCATGACCGACCTTTCCGTGGAGGTCAGCATCGCCACGGAATCGCAAATTCGCAAAGCCCTCGACACTTTCTACGACACCGGCTTGCAGGTCGATGACATGTTGGATGAGTTTTCCGACAGCGACCTGGACGCCATGGGGCCCGATGTCGAAGAACTGGACGTGAACGACGTCGCGAAGCTGGCAGAGGAAGCCCCGGTAGTCAAACTTGTGAACTTCCTGCTGAGAGACGCGATCGGTAAGAAAGCCAGTGACATACATATAGAGCCGTACGAAAAAATACTTCGTGTCCGTTTGCGCATAGACGGGGCGCTCTATGAAATCATGAAACCGCCTTTGAAGCTCAAGAACGCCATTACCAGCCGGTGCAAGATCATGGCGCGGCTCGATATCGCCGAAAGGAGATTGCCTCAGGACGGGCGAATTAAGCTCAAGTTGGGCAAAGGGCGGGACATGGACTTTCGTGTTTCTGTCCTGCCGACGCTTTTTGGCGAAAAAGTGGTCATGAGGCTTTTGGATAAATCCAATTTGCAGTTGGACATGACCAAGTTGGGGTTCGAGGAAAAACCGCTAAGGCATTTCAAAGAAGCCATACACAGACCTTTCGGCATGGTCCTCGTCACCGGTCCTACCGGGTCCGGGAAAACAACCACGCTGTATAGTGCTCTCTCCGAGTTGAATGCCCCTGACGTAAACATCTCTACAGCCGAAGATCCTGTCGAATTCAATCTTCATGGAATCAATCAGGTGCAGATGCACGAAGAGATAGGGCTGACTTTTGCTTCCTCGCTTCGGTCTTTTCTCCGCCAGGACCCGGATATTATAATGGTAGGCGAGATCCGCGACTTCGAGACAGCGGAAATCGCAGTAAAAGCCGCGCTCACAGGCCACATGGTTCTTTCCACTCTTCACACCAACGACGCTCCCCAGACCGTCAACCGCTTGCTGAACATGGGCGTCGAACCTTTCCTCGTGGCCAGCTCCGTCAACCTCATCCTTGCCCAACGCTTGGCAAGAAGGATCTGTCCCAGCTGCAAAAGGGAAATCGAGCCCCCTGCGGAAGCCCTTCGGGACCTCGGCGTCAAGATGGAAGAAATAGGCACATTCCCCGTTTACGAGGGGACAGGATGCGGCCAGTGCAGCAACACCGGATTCAAAGGCAGGGTGGCTCTGTACGAAGTAATGCCCATAACCGACGAAATAAAAGAACTCATCCTGGCGGGGGCTTCGGCAATGGAGCTTAAAAGAGAGGCCATCCGGCTCGGGATGGATACCCTGAGAATGGCCGGGGTGACCAAGTTGAAAGAAGGAATGACCACGGTTAATGAGGTGGGTAGAGTAACTATGGCGGATTAGGCGTGTTCACCAAGTGGCAACGAACTCCAGTGGCCGCAATGTCACCGAGAGTTGTTCAACCAGGACACCGATGAGGCGGCATTGTCGGCCTCGCTCCATTTTTCAGCGAAAGGAATCAAGTTTTGGCCAGCCTTCACGATTTTCTGAAAGAAATGGTCGAGCGCGGAGCTTCGGACCTTCACATAACTCCGGGCGTGCCGCCCATGATAAGGGTCCACGGCGAGTTGGTGCCACTGGAGTACGCCCCGTTGAAACCCCAGGAGACCCGTCAGCTCTGTTACAGCGTCCTGACGGATGTCCAAAAGCACCGTTTCGAAGAGGCCCAGGAATTGGACCTTTCTTTCGGCGTCAGGGGCTTGAGCCGATTCCGAGCCAACATCTTCATGCAAAGAGGTGCCTTGGCCGGCGCGTTCCGGCTGATACCTTATCAGATCCGTTCCTTTCAGGAACTGGGGCTGCCGTCGGTTGTCAACGATCTTTGCTCCAAGCCTAGAGGGCTCATGCTCGTGACCGGCCCCACCGGGTCCGGCAAATCTACGACTTTGGCGTCAATGATTGACAAGATCAACAGTGAACGTCGTGTTCACATTGTCACCATAGAGGACCCAATCGAGTTCACTCATCAACACAAGGCGTCAATTGTGAACCAGAGGGAGGTGCATCAGGATACCAAGGGTTTCCATGCGGCCTTGCGGTCGGTTCTCAGACAGGACCCTGACGTCGTGCTGATCGGGGAAATGAGGGACCTGGAAACCGTTGAAGCGGCCCTCACGGTCGCTGAGACCGGTCACCTGACCTTTGGGACCCTACATACCAATTCATGCGTGCAGACTATTAATCGAATTATTGACGTGTTTCCCGCGCACCAACAACCCCAGGTTCGGGCGCAATTAAGCTTTGTGCTGGAAGGAGTCATGTGTCAGAGCCTCATTCCTACCATGGACGGAAAGGGTAGGGCGTTGTGCCTGGAGATCATGGTTCCGAACGCTGCAATCAGAAACCTAATCCGAGAGGACAAGGTTCATCAGATCTATTCCCAGATTCAAGTGGGACAAGCCAAGTCGGGCATGCAGACAATGAATCAGTCGCTCTTCTTCCTCTGGCAAAGGAGGATCATCTCGTTTGACGACGCGATGTCCAGATCTTCAGATCCTGACGAACTCAAGCAGATGATGGGGGGCGCAATGAAAGGAATCAAGAAAGGGTAAGCCGTGCATTTTCTTCTTCTCGCAAGGTCTATCTAGGGAGAACAACCGATGCCTGAATACGTTTGGAGAGCCAGGACTACGGCCGGCAACACGATCAAGGGGGAGATGAATGAGGTCAATGAATCGGTAGTCATGACCAAACTGCGTAGGATGAACTACGCGGATATCAAGGTAAAGAAAAAACCGAAAGACCTACTCGAAAACGTAGAGTTTTTTCAACCTAAGGTCGGCACCAAGGATGTCGTCATATTTACGCGTCAGTTTGCTACGATGATAGACGCTGGACTTCCTTTGGTGCAATGCCTGGAAATCTTGGCCAGCCAGCAGGAAAACAAGACCTTCAAGAAGATTCTCGGCCAGGTGAAGCAATCGGTGGAAGGCGGGAGCACTTTTGCAGACGCGCTCAAGCCGCATCCAAAGGTGTTCGATGATCTATTTGTGAACTTGATACACGCAGGAGAAACGGGCGGTATTCTGGATACTATTCTGCGAAGATTGGCAGGCTTCATGGAAAAGGCCCAGGCCCTCAAACGCAAGGTCAAGGGGGCCATGGTTTATCCGGCAGTGGTCGTGACTATCGCCGTGTCGGTCGTCACAGTCTTACTCGTATTCGTTATTCCCGTTTTCAAGGAGATGTTCGAGGGCGCCGGGGAGAAATTGCCGGGCCCGACTCTCTTCGTGCTGGCGTTGAGCGAATTTGTCCAGAAGTATGTAATTTACATGATAATTTTGCTGGCAATCCTTGGGTACGCTTTTCGCCGGTTCTATCAGACTGAAAAGGGCAGGATGATTGTGGACCGGTTTGCCTTAAGGACCCCGGTTTTTGGGATGCTTTTGAAAAAAGTGGCTGTGGCACGGTTCTGCGCCACGTTGGGCACTATGATATCCAGCGGTGTGCCGATCCTGGATGCGCTGGAAATTACAGCAAGGACGGCCGGAAACGTAATCATCGAACGAGCCATTATGAACACCCGCACGGCCATTGCCGAAGGCCGTACCATTGCGGAGCCCCTTATGGAGACAGGGGTTTTTCCCGGAATGGTTGTAAGAATGATAGCGGTAGGGGAAGCTACGGGAGCGCTCGATGCAATGTTGGCAAAGATATCGGAGTTCTACGATGAGGAGGTGGATGCTGCTGTTGAGGCCCTTACACAGCTTATGGAGCCGATCATGATCGTGTTTCTGGGCGGGGTATGTGGTGGATTGGTTATCGCCATGTATCTTCCGGTTTTTTCTATGGCTGGAGCTGTTTCACAGGCAAAATAGGTTCAAGTTCCAACCTTCGGCTTCTGCTGCCGCGGCAGACTTACCGCAACAAATAGAGGCTTGCCATGCCTCTTTTTTGTTTCTTGCCTCCCCGGACGCCGTGCCATGTGAAAGGAATTCGCGATCGAACAGGCGACCCTGTTGAAGGCCGGCAAGTTCTTTTCTTGAATACGCATCGGTGTTAAAAGGCGAGTCGTTTCTGTGTCTTGGCAGAGAGACAGTCGTCGTGCGCTGTTACAGCTATCCCCGCACGACGCTGGTGGCGATCGCCTTGACTTTTCAGGGGGGAAAGGATAAAAACCCGGTCTGATCTTGAGAAAAACTCAGGAGACATCTCAGTTGGCTGAAGATTTACCTAAAAGCAACAAACCTGCGGCTTCCTCTTTGATGGACGTGCGCTTAAATAAGATCCGCGAACTCGAAGCGCTCGGGATACCCGCGTTCTCGACGGGATTCAGCCCGAATATGAGCGCTGCCGGGTTCAAGGAGAGGTTCTTAGCCGTCGACGAACTGGACGAATCGGGAGATCCGATTCAAATGGCCGGGCGCATTGTGGCCATGAGAGTACTCGGCAAAGCCGCGTTTGCCAGGATTCTGGACGCCACTGGACATTTTCAGGCCTATTTTACGAAAGATACCCTGGGAGCGGAAGCCTATCAGTTGGTCAAGAAACTGGACGTCGGCGACATTGTGGGCGTGAGTGGTAGGCCGTTCCGAACCCGGACAGGAGAATTGAGCGTCCTCACCGACAAGATGGTAATTCTCACGAAATCGCTCAGACCTCTTCCCGAAAAATGGCATGGGCTTTCGGATGTGGAAACAAGGTATCGACAGCGTTATCTGGATCTCATCGTCAATCCGTCCGCTCGTGAAATCGTGAAGGCGAGAAGCCGCATTATCACATTTGTAAGAGATTTTCTGGCCCGCCGGGATTTCCTGGAAGTAGAGACCCCCATGATGCAGCCCATCCCCGGTGGAGCAACTGCACGGCCTTTCGAGACCTTTCACCATGCGTTGAACCGAGAGCTGTACCTGCGGATAGCGCCGGAACTCTATCTCAAGAGACTGCTGGTCGGCGGCTTTGAAAGGGTCTTTGAGATAAACCGGAACTTTCGGAACGAGGGAATATCCACCCAACATAATCCCGAATTCACCATGCTCGAATTCTATCAGGCTTACAGCACGTACGAAGACCTTATGAGCCTTACCGAGGAAATGATTTCCAGCCTGGCAAAGGAGATCATCGGCGGATTCCGATTGGCCTATGGTGAGCGAGAAGTGGATCTCACCCCCCCCTGGCCGAGGCTGACTGTGCGAGAAGCCCTTCTGAGGTATGGGGGGCTGACCGCAGATCAGGTGGATGACCGCAATGCGGCTTTCATAAGAGCAGTGGACGCCGGTCTGGACGTGGACAAAGACGTCTCTCTGGGGAAGCTCAAGATGGATCTTTTTGACCACCTTGTGGAACCTCAGCTTTGGGGTCCGGTCTTTATCCACAAGTATCCGGTTGAAGTTTCACCCCTGGCTCGCCGAAACGACGAGGACCCCACCGTCACAGACCGTTTCGAACTCTACATATGCGGAAGGGAAATGGCCAACGCTTTCACGGAGCTTACCGATCCTTTGGATCAGCGAAGCCGCTTCGAGGAACAGGTTCAGGCAAGAGCTTCGGGAGACGAGGAGGCGCATTTCCTCGATGAGGATTTTCTCAGGGCTTTGGAATACGGCATGCCCCCGGCCGCCGGTGAAGGCATCGGAATCGACAGGTTGGTGATGCTGTTGACCGACGCCCAGTCCATTCGAGAGGTGATTCTGTTCCCGCACATGAGGCAAGAAAAAGGGTTGGGATGAACTTACCCTTCGAGATCAGCGTAGGCCTCAGGTATATGAAGGCCAAGCGCAAGCAGGCGTTCATCTCCGTGATCAGCGCGTTCAGCGTTCTGGGAGTCATGCTCGGTGTCATGACGCTGATAATCGTTCTCGGTGTCATGAACGGCTTTGAGAAGGACCTCAAGGAGAAAATTCTGGGCACCGTTTCCCACCTGGTCGTAATGAGCCATTCCAGTAGGACGGTCACAGGCTGGGACCAGTTGATGGACCGGATCAAGGTCTTCGACGGGGTTGAGGCCACCACACCGTACATCTACGGCCAAGCGATGATTTCAACTCACGGGAAAGTGCGGGGAGTAGTTGTGCGGGGGATAGACACCGAGACTGCCGGTAAAGTGATCTCCCTACCCCGATATCTGCAGAGCGGCTCACTTCAGGAGCTGACGCAGGTCGCGGACGGCCTGGGCGGCGTCATAGTGGGAAAAGAACTGGCTCTGTCCGCCTCCATGAGGGTCGGCGACTTAATACAGCTAATTTCGCCTCAAGGGAAAAGGACCCCCATTGGGGCAATTCCGCGCGTCCAGAATTTTCGCATCATAGGGCTCTTTGAATCCGGGATGTACGAATTTGATGCGAACCTTGTTTACATGGAGTTGTCTCAAGCTCAAAAATTCTTTGAGCTGGGTGACGGAGTAACGGGCATAGAAGTGATGCTTAAAGACATCTATTCAGCCCCCAAATTGGGCAATCGTATCGAATCGGCCTTAGGTCCCCCCTTCTGGACCCGAACATGGGGAGACATGTACAGGAATCTTTTCAGCGCCTTGAAACTCGAAAAGATCGCTATGTTTATCATCCTCACATTTATCGTGCTGGTAGCCGCGTTCAACATCATCATATCCCTCATCATGCTGGTCATGGAAAAGAGCAGGGATATCGCAATACTGAAGGCTCTGGGCGCTACATCGGAACGAATCATGCGCATATTCATCGTCCAGGGCATGGTGGTGGGGGTAGTAGGGACCGCCCTGGGCGCGGTTGCCGGCATTGTGGGATCGGCTCTGCTGGCCAGATACCGCATCATTGAGCTGCCCAAGGATATTTACACCATATCCACGCTTCCGGTGTCCGTGGAGCCGTTGGATGTAGTGATAGTGTGTGTGGTGGCTGTCACCATATGCTTCCTTGCTACGCTTTATCCGTCCTTGCGAGCGGCGCGCCTGGAGCCGGTGGAGGCGCTCCGTTATGAGTGAGGCCTTCATCTATGAAATCAATGAAGTGTGGAAGACCTATTCCAATGGCAGCAAGACGGTTGAAGTCCTGCGCGGGGTGGACTTGTGCGTCCGGCCTGGAGAAACGTTGGCTGTTACCGGTCCTTCCGGGGTTGGAAAGAGTACGTTGCTCCATTTGCTGGGGCTGCTTGACAGGCCGGGTAAAGGAACGCTGTTGCTTGATGGAGCGGATACCGATGTGCTCAACGAAAGTGAACGAGCCGGACTGAGGAACAAGCGCATCGGGTTCGTATTCCAGTTCTTTCAGCTTCTGCCGGAGTTTTCCGCGCTTGAGAACGTCGTAATGCCGGGTCTCATTGCAGGAGCGCCACTGGGAGAAATCAAAACCAGGGCACTCAAGCTTCTCGACGAAGTGGGGCTTTCCCAAAGAGCTACTCACAGGCCAGGCGAAATGTCCGGGGGAGAGCAACAGCGAGTTGCAATCGCCCGCGCGTTAATCATGAATCCGGACGTGCTGCTGGCAGACGAGCCCACCGGAAACCTCGACCCGGATACCGGAACTGAGATAGAGTCCCTCATGAAGGAGTTGAACCGCTACCGGAACACCACCTTGATAGTCGTCACACACAAAGAATCCCTTGCTCGCTCCATGGACAGGAGGGTGGGCCTGGTGGCGGGAAAACTCGAGGAGCTTCAATGAAGAGGCTTCTGTTTTTCATAGTCCTGTTCTTGCTCGTTCCTCTCGTTTTGTGGGCGCAATCCCAGAAATTCAGTAAGATCATGATCTTCCCGTTCAAGATCGTTTCCAAAGGGGAACTTGCGGAGTACAGTACTGAATTCTCGGGGGCCCTCGGCTCCGAATTGACTCGTGAAGGAGATGTTGAACTTCTATCCGGCCAACCCTTTCAATCGGCTGTTCAAGACAGAAAGGTAGATCCAACTCGCTTGCTGCGCATCGGGGAGCGAATGGGTGCCCAAGCGGCCATTTGGGGGACGGTCACCAAATTGGATGACGGGTACAGCGTCGAGTTGTGGGTCGTTGACAAGGAACACGCTCAAAGGCCGCGATTGTTTTCTGCCAATGGAAAAGACATGGAGGAACTGAGCAATCGCGTCAAGGAATTGGCCCCTGAGATTGGTGACCTCGTTCTTAAGAGGCCCAAGATAGGCGAAATTAAGATTGAAGGAAATAAAAGGATTGAAAAGGACGCAATTCTCCACAAGTTGGAGGTAAAGCCCGGGTCCTTCTTCCGCAAATCGGCTATCGGCAATGAAATCAGAGAGATCTACTCGATGGGATACTTCGAGGATGTCCAGATTGATGCCGAGGGCACGCCGGAAGGCACTATAGATCTCAAAGTGACGGTCAAGGAGCGGCCGTCCATAGGAACGATAGAGATCGAAGGTAATAAGCTTTTCGCCAAGGACGAGATCCTCGATACCTTGACCACGAAATCCCGCGCGGTTGCGAGCAATGAAAAGATCCGAGACGACATCGAAAAAATTAAAAAAATGTACGAGAAATCCGGCTATTATCAGCCGAAAATCGAATACGAAATAAAGGACCTTTCTCAAAACGAGGCCAAACTGGTTTTCAAGATAGACGAAGGTCAAAAGAGCTATCTCACCGACATAGTCCTTGAAGGGCGAAAAAAGCTACCTGAGTCTGAAGCGCGAAAGCTGATGACCCTGAAGCCAAAGAGTTGGTTCTGGTTCCTCGACGACTCCGGTACTTTTACCAAAGACAAATTGGAAGAAAACCGCATGCGGCTCACCGTGGCCTACATGGACAACGGCTTCATCGAGGTCCAGGTGGGGGCCCCCAAGATGGATTTCAAGGATAGGTCCGTTACCGTGACGTATCCGATCCGTGAGGGGAACAGGTACCAGGTGCGAACGGTTAAAGTTGATGGCGACCTGGTCGAACCTGCGGAGAAATTTATCCCGGTATTGCAGGTCAAGCCCAAAACTTGGTTCCGTCGGTCTCTTGTGGGTGATGACATCAAGGCGCTCACCAAGATTTACAATAACTTAGGCTACGCATACGTGGACATCGAGCCTCGGCAAAAGATAAATGAGAAGCATGAATTTGTAGACCTGGTTTACCATATAACCAAAGGGGAGCGCGTTACCATCGAGAAGGTGGACGTAGCCGGCAATGAACGAACACGAGACAAGATTATTCGAAGGTCCCTTGCCATTAGCGAAGGAGATCTCTATAGCGCTGACAGGTTTGATGCGACCAAGAGCAGGCTTGAAGGTACGGATTTCTTCGAAGCGGTGAGACTCAAGACATCCCCCGGTTCCCGGCCCGACCTCATGAATGTGACGGTCGAGGTCCTGGAAAAGAAGACCGGCTCCTTGTCGGCAGGCCTGGGCTATTCCTCGCAGGACGGCGCGATGGGTAACGTCAACCTTCAGGAGAAGAACCTCTTCGGATTAGGGATCATGGCCAATGCCAAGGCAAATCTCTCCGGCAGAAGGAACTCCTATGAGGGATCGGTCACTTACCCGTGGATCTTTGATCTGTCTCTTAGCGGCACGGTCCGGGGATATAAGTCAATGATGAAGGAATCCAACTATTACCGAGACAGTGAAGGATTCAGCGTTCATCTTGGGCATCCGTTGTACGGCTTTTGGACCATGTCTACCGGCTTCTCCCGCGATTCGAGCAAACTTACCGGATTCGAACAAGGATTCGCCCGATCCATAGTGGAGTACTACAAGCAGTATGGAACGGTGGCCCAGAAGTTCACGAATGTATCCGACAACGCGGTCTCTCTTAGCGTGGGCAGAGATACCCGCAACCATCCCATGATTCCCAGCGGAGGAAGTAAGGTTTCGTTTGCGAGCCGATTTTCAGGGTTTGGTGGTGACTTGGCTTTTGCCAGTCACATGGCGGATATGAGCTATTATTACCCGTTATTCTGGCGGGCTATCGTCAAAGTGCACACCAGCGGCTCGCTGCTACACGAAGTCGGGCCCGACCCCATCCCGTTTGACCGCCGACTTCTGCTCGGTGGAATAGGCAGTGTTCGAGGCTACCAGTTCGGCCAAATAGGACCGCGCGATCGATACGGCAATATAATAGGAGGCGACAGATCGCTGTACACCAACTTGGAATGCCTTTTCCCCCTTGTGGATCAACTCAAGCTGAATGGAGTGGTTTTCTTTGACGTGGGAAATGCCTGGAACGCCTCCGAAAGCCCCTTCTTGACGACCGCCAAGGCCGGGGCCGGTGTAGGGATTCGCTGGGTTTCCCCAATGGGGCCTCTCCGCATAGAATATGGCTGGAAAGTTAGCCCGGAAAAGGGCGAGACGCCGGGTGCCGTGGCCTTTTCAATGGGCCAGCTCTTTTGATATTACACATTTTCCGGGAGTAATCGGGCTTTCCCCTGGGATTGCACCGGCTCCGGGCAGGCGAAACACTAGACCGACGACATCCGGATCTCTGTTGCATCAGGTAGGTGTCCGATCCGGAACAGTATGGATTCCATGTAACGCAGGGCCGCTATCTTCATTTCGGGAGGAGTTGCGGCCTAAGAACTTAACAAAGAACAAAGGAGTGGTTTGATGAAGAAAAGTATCTTGATAGCCCTTTGGGCCATTGTTTGCGCTGCATTCGTTTTTTCCGGCGTCTGCGTCGCGCAGGAGGGCAAGATGGCCTTCGTTGACTTTGCCAAATTTGCGAATGCGTCCAAAAAAGCGCAGGACCAACAAAAGAAGTTCCAGGACAAAGTAATCCAGAAGCGGACAGAGTTGGAGAATAAGAAAAAAGAACTCGATGCGATCCAGGAAAAGATCCAGAAACAGGGCCCCATGCTCAAGGAAGACACCAGGAATCAGCTGATCAAGGAATTGGGGATCAAGGAAATGGAGCTGAAGCTGGGCGAAAAAGAAGCCCAGAACGCTCTGCAAAACGACCAGCGCGAAGCACAGGATTCCTTCCGGCGAGACATAGCGAAAATAATATCCGCGATCCGGACGGAAAAGCACCTTACCTTGGTTTTCGATTCGGGAGCACTGCTTGCGGCAGATGATGCGTTGGACATCACAGACGAAGTCGCCAAGCGATACGACGCAGAGGCCGGCACTTCCAAAGCCCCTGCCCCCGCTGCTCCAAAGAAGCCGGCTCCTGCGCCCGCCCCCCCTGCTAAGAAACCTGCGGCCCCGGCGAAATGATCCGGAAGGGACAGTCTTTGAAAAAATGGTGACATTTACCCTGGAGCAATTGGCCGGATTTCTGGGCGGGCAGGCCTCGGAGTCGCCCGGACCTGAGATTGCGGGTGTGCGGCCCATTGAGCATGCCGGCGAAAAGGACATAACCTACGTCGCCAATGCACGATTTCTCCAGCAACTGGCCCAGAGTTCGGCAGGGGCTGTGATCGTTCCGCCGAACTTGGACCCCGGTTCACGACCTCATATCAGGTCGGGTAACCCGGAAGCGGCTTTCGCGCGCCTGACGGCCTTGTACTATCCTTACCCGGCACCACCGGCGGGTGTTTCCTCCAAGGCCGAAGTCCATCCGGAATGCACGCTGGGACAGGATGTCTCGGTAGGGCCGTACGCTGTCCTGGGCAAGGGCGCGGTTGTGGGGGACCGTTCGGTCATAGGCCCGCACGTCGTAGTCGGAGAGCACGTTGAAATAGGTGAGGAAACACGGATATTCCCGAACGTAACGATTTATCCGAGAGTTAGAATCGGTCGACGGGTTATTATTCATTCAGGCGCGGTCATCGGTTCCGACGGTTTCGGGTTCGCGAGGGACCAGGACCATCAAGGAAACTTCGTCAACGTGAAGAAATACCAGAGCGGCACTGTGGAAATTGAAGATGACGCGGAGATCGGGGCCCTTTGTGCTGTGGACCGGGCGTTGGCCGGAGCCACACGTATAGGAAAGGGTGTAAAGCTGGATAACCTGATTCAGATAGCTCACAATGTCTCCATCGGTGACGGCACGGTCATCGCCTCTCAATCAGGAATTGCCGGGAGTTCGTCCGTCGGTCGTTTCGGAATGATTGGTGGGCAAGTGGGGGTAAGGGATCATGTGCGTATCGGCGACGGTGTGATCCTTGCCACCCGTGTCGGAATATACAGAAATGTCCCCGATGGCTCGGTCATGGCCGGCTCGGTCCCGGCTATGCCCCACAGTGTGTTTCTGCGAGTGCAGTCGCTTTTCAAGAGGCTTCCGGAGATCCTGGAGAGGATCAGAAAACTGGAAAACCTCGTTTTATCGAACCGCAAGGAAGTGCAATGATTCATCCCACGGCAGTTGTCCATCCGGGAGCGTCCATAGGTGAAGCCGTCTCCATCGGTCCTTACTGCGTGGTCGGTGAGAACGTCGTGATTCACGAAGGCTGTGAAATAGGGCCTCACGTTACCATCGAGGGACGTACGACGATCGGCGCCCAAACACGCATTTTTCAATTCGCCTGCATAGGCGGGGCTCCTCAAGACTTCTCCTACAGAGGAGAGGACACGCGCGTGGAAATTGGCTCCCGTGTTATAGTAAGGGAGTACGTCACCATCCATCGCGGAACCTCCAGGGGGAGAGAAGCCACAGTAATCGGAGACGACTGTTATCTAATGGCCTACTGTCACGTGGCGCACGATTGCACCCTCGGCCCCGGCGTCATCATGGCAAATTCGGCCCACCTGGGAGGTCATATAGAAATCGGCGCACACGCCATTCTGGGAGGCATCGTGGCCGTACACCAGTTCGTAAGGGTGGGAGAGTACGCCCTCGTGGGTGGCGTGTCGGGAGTGGCTAAGGATGTTCCGCCGTACACCCTGGCCTCTGGCGCCAGAATCTATGTTTATGGCCTGAACGAGGTCGGTCTCAGGCGCAATCGTTTTCCTCGCGAGACCATCCTAAAACTCAAGAAGGCCTTCAAAATTGCATTTCGTTCGTCGTTAAGGGTGGAACAGGCTGTTCAGAAGATCCGAACAGAGATGCCGGAGGTGCCCGAGGCACTGAGGTTTGCCGAGTTCCTCGCCACGTCCAAGCGTGGCACAGCACGCGTCTCGCTCAGCCGGCACGCATTCCGGGCGGTTTGAGTTTGGACAACCTTGGCATAATAGCCGGCACGGGAAATCTTCCTCTGCACGTGGCGGACGAAGCTGCAGGTCGCGGGTACAACGTTGTTGCCATAGCGTTCCCCGGTTTTACGGACCCGGCCATTGCCCATCTGGTCAAAGAGATTTTCTGGCTGAAGCTGGGGCAACTGGAGAAGGCGATCTCCATTCTGAAATCCCGGCAAGTCAGCCGCGTTGTTATGGCCGGAAAGATAGAGAAAAGCAATCTTCTGCGGCCGTGGAACCTGCGTTTTGACCGACGGGCCCTGCGGGTGGTTCGCGCTATGTCGGATTGGCGGGACGACACTATTTTGGCGGCAATAGCCGACGAGTTCAAAAAAGATGGGATAGAGATCGAAGAGATCACCTCATGGGCCTCCAAGCTCATGGCGCCGCTGGGTGTAATGACCAAGCGCGTTCCGACCGAAAAGCAGTGGAAGGACATTTTGTTCGGCAGAAAAATGGCCCTCGGAATAGGGAACTTGGATATAGGACAGACCGTCGTGGTCAAGAACTCGGCCGTGCTGGTGGTGGAGGCGATCGAGGGAACGGACAGAGCCATCCGCAGGGCCGGTGAACTCAATATCCCTAACGGGATAGTGGTCAAGATGGCCAAGCCCGATCAGGACATGCGTTTCGATGTCCCCGGCGTAGGGCCGTCTACCATTGACAGCATGACCGTGGCCAAGGCCAAAGTGCTGGCAGTGGAGGCGGGCCGTACCATGATCACGGAATACGGCGAAATGGTAAGAAGAGCGGACAAGGCCAAGATTTCGATGGTCGGAATTTCCGCACAAGGCGACCCGGATCTAACCGCCTTGAGTTCGCGGCGTTGAACGAGGCAAGCCTGATTCATGTACGTTTATAAGAGGCTCCTGACATATCTCAAGCCCTACATGTCACGGCTTATAATAGCCGGCTTCTGCATGATCGGTGTCGCTTGCCTAACCGCGTCCCTAGCGTTTCTGGTGAAACCCGCTTTCGACGATATATTCTTCGAAAAAGACCGGACGATGCTGCTCCTGATTCCCCTGTCGGTGGCCCTTGTTTACATGCTCAAGGGCGTCTGCGATTTCGGGCAGTACTATCTGATGGCTTACATCGGGCAGAGCGTTATCAAAGATATTCGAGAGCAGATGTTCTCCAAACTGGAAGAAATGTCCGTAGCATATTTTGTTCGACATTCCACCGGTGAGCTGCTTTCCAGGATGAATAACGACGTAGCCCTGGTGCAAGGGGCAATGACCAGCGCTATCACGGGGATAGTGCGCGACGCGGTTACGGTGGTGGCACTGGTATTCGTTGTGTTTTACAGGGATTTTTGGCTGGCTCTGATGGCGATGGTTGTTTTTCCTCTCGCGGTTTATCCGCTGCTAAATTTCGGAAAAAAGCTCAAGCGCTATTCCACGCGAATGCTCATATCCCTGGAAGACATAACCGAGCGATTGAGCGAGACCATCACCGGCATCAGGATAGTCAAAGCCTTCGGGATGGAAGACTATGAGCGTGCACGGTTCCGAAAAGTCAATCAGCAGCTCTTCAACTCATTCATGCGAAGATTCAAAGTGAGGGCCTTGTCGAATCCGGTGATGGAGACGCTGGGCGGCCTCGGAGTTTCCGCCATCTTTTTTTACGGCGGGCTTCAGGTGATCAACGGGACCTCCACACCAGGCACCTTCTTCTCCTTTATAGCCGCTCTCTTCATGCTTTACGAGCCCATAAAAAGGATCAATGAGGCAAACATGACGATTCAGGAGGGGGTAGCGGCCGGAGAGCGGATATTTGAATTACTGGACACCTCGCCTGACGTGATTGACGGGCCGGACGCTCAGCGGCTCGAAAGTGTACGAGAGGAGATCCTCTATGACCGGGTGATCTTCGCGTACGACAGCGAGCCGATTCTGCAGGATGTAACGCTCAGGATCAAAGTGGGGGAAGCAGTTGCCGTAGTTGGAGAGAGCGGAGTTGGGAAAAGTACGCTGTTGGACCTTCTACCGCGCTTTTATGACGTAACCTCCGGCCGCGTGCTGATTGATGGCAAGGACGTGCGTGACCTGACACAACGTTCGCTCCGGGACAACATCGGCATTGTCACTCAGCAGACCATCCTCTTCGATGACACGGTGCGCAACAATATCGCCTACGGCCGGCCGGACCTCTCGTTGGACAGGGTCGTGGAGGCCGCAAAGGCGGCTCACGCGCATGATTTCATCATGGGTCTCCCTCAAGGGTACGACAGCCCTATCGGTGAGGATGGAATCAAGCTCTCCGGCGGAGAGCGCCAGCGAATAGCAATAGCAAGAGCACTACTGAAGGACCCTCCTATCCTCATCCTGGATGAGGCCACATCCAATCTTGACTCCGATTCTGAGAAAGCGGTCCAGCAGGCTCTTGAAGAGCTTATGAAGGGCAGGACCACGCTGGTCGTGGCACACAGACTTTCTACAATCCGCAATGTAGACCGCGTCTATGTTCTTGTGAACGGACATGTAGCGGAAGAGGGAAGCCACGACGAACTCTTGGCCAGAAACGGAGAATTTGCAAGAATATATAACCTCCAGTTCGCAGTCGACGATTCCTCCCGTGAGGATACTCCCGCGGTCTCCGCAGTCCCTATTTAGAATGAGCGCCGCTTCATTACCGCTGAAGACTCTGCTGTCCATTCCCGCTGCGGGGTACCATGCGGTGCAGAAGGTGCGGGAAACCGCGTACCGCTGGGGATTGCTCGCGGCCAAAAAGGCGCCGGTCCGCATCGTGTCGGTGGGCAATCTTGTCCTTGGCGGCAGCGGGAAAACCCCTTTCGTGATTTACCTCGCGGACCTGCTCCAAACGCAAGGTTGGAAGCCTGCCGTGGTAAGTCGCGGCTACAAGGGTGCCAATCGGCTGCCCTATCTTGTGGTCGGAGACGGATCCAACCATGAGCCTGTGGTGGCTCCGTCTGTGTGCGGAGATGAGCCGTTTCTCATTGCGCATCGCCTTCCCCATGTGCCGGTGATAATAGGGCGCAGGAGGATAGATCCTGTCTTAGCGGCTGTGGAACTGTTCGACTGCGACATCATCGTTCTTGATGATGGGTTTCAGCATCTCCCGCTGCACAGGGATGTAGACGTAGTGCTGCTGACCGGTGCGGAAGATAGAATGTTTCCTCTCGGTTATTTGAGAGAGCCACTCTCCGCGCTCCGGCGGGCTCAGATGATAGTGTTGGTCGGCAGCGAAGCTGCGGTCCCTGCACCGGCCTTGCCCTACGTTCGAGGGCTGCCGGTGTTCACGAGTCAAGTTGCCCCCACAGCTCTTTTAATGGGAGACGGTTCCGGTAGCGCTGTCTCGCCGGATCTCTTGGCGGGTCAAGAGGTGATTCTGGCATCAGCGATAGCTCGTCCGGAGAGGTTTCGCACAACCGCGGAGAAGCTGGGCTGGAAGGTGATAGATCACTTGATCTTCAAGGATCATCATAGTTTCTCAGATAATGAACTCAGAGACATCCTTAGCCGAGCGGCCACCGCTGCAGTCGTCTTCACCGAGAAGGACTGGGTTAAACTCCCCGCTTGGTTCAAGGCGAACCCGCGGGTCGGGACCCTGCGAATAGACATGACGGTGGAACAAGAGGAAGAGTTCCGGGCAGTTCTGCAACGTTTCATGACCGCGAAACCGGTATCACCATGAACCCGGACGGCAAGCGAATACTTGTGATCAAGCCCAGCTCCCTGGGAGACGTGGTGCACACATTGCCTCTGGTGCACGCGATCAAACGCAATTATCCGTCGTGCCACATTGGATGGGTGATCCAAAATGGGTTCCGCGGAATCATAGAATACGACCCTGCGGTGGATGAAGTGATCCCGATATCTATCCCTTCCACCAGCGACCCTCAGGCTTCACGTGGAGCGTTCGTGCGAGCCGCGGCAGCCACTTTTCGGGCGCTCAGACAACTCAGGGGGAGGTTCAAAGCACGGCCGTACGATCTGGTATTGGATCTTCATGCGAGCTTCAGGAGCGGCTTGCTGGGACTGGCCAATCCCAACGGCTTCAGAGTCGGCTTTCATGACGCCAAAGAGCTGAACACAAGGTTTCAGAACCACCTCATACACACCGATAAGGCGCTTCCCCACGCTGTGGACAAGAACCTCGCCTTTGCCGCGTACTTGGGCTGCACGGTCTGCCCTGATGATTTCAGGGTGATTGTAAACCCCGCGGCTCGGGACAAAGTCCGCGCTTTCCTGAAGGAGCAAGGAGTAGAGTCGTCTGATCGCCTGGTTTACGCAAGCCCTGCCGCCCGATGGGCAACCAAGTTCTGGACCGTACATGGTTGGGCCGAATTGGCCGACTCCTTAATCGACCGGAAGAGCGCGCGGGTTGTCTTTGCGGGAAGCCCTCAAGACTCGGCCTACATAGAGACGATCGTGGAGCGCATGAAGTCTCCGGCCATTGTCGCAGCGGGAAAACTGTCTTTGGCCGAGGCTGTGGCGCTTATTGAAGCCGCGGACGTTTACGTGGGGGTGGATTCGGGACCCATGCACATTTCGGCCTTCGTCGGCACACCGGTTGTGGCCCTGTTCGGTCCGACCGATCCAGATAAGGTGGGTCCTTATGGTACCGGGCACCGCGTGGTCCAGGTACCGGGCCTGGATTGCCTTGGATGCCGGAAGCGGTCCTGCGCAAACAGGAGATGTTTAGAGGATTTGAAGCCTCAGGCTGTTTTTGACGAAACCGTCACATTGTTGGGGTGGTGAGACAATTCTTGCTTATGGACAAAGTACACCTTTGACGCCTCCGGGGTGATATTGCTTGGCTATTCGGCAGTGTATATTTTTATGATGACACTATACTTGGAGGTGACCGAACATGGTGATGGTTTATGAGACCTTGTTTCTGGCTGTGGCCGCGCTGATAGCCCCTCTGTTTGGCAAACACGCAGGCTATGAACTACATCGGAAACCCTTTGAGCTGGTAGGAGCATCGGGCCTTTTCTTCATGCTGACAGCAGCCTTCGGTGTGCTGCCGCTTGAGGGATTTGGCCTGGCGGCAGTTTGGCACTTTGCCAGCGTAGTATCCTATTTCATTGGATGGCTCGGTTTATTGGTGGGAGCGGTTTGGGAACTGGTGGACGTGCTCAGGACCCGCGAAGCCCATGAACACGTATAAAATCGAGACGCGTAAACAAGAAAACCCCTCTGAGCCTTCCTCAGAGGGGTTTTGTATTCTATCCGGACCTACATTCAGAAGGCTGAGAGGTCCATGGCGCCCAAGGCAGCGTGAAATCGCTTTTTCGTCATCTGCCTTGATTGGGCCCGGCGGGCACAGGCACGATTCTCTGTTGTGGCCCGGGATGATTGACCGGCCTGGGACCGCCTAAGTTCGGGCCTACAGGCTGATTGACGGGCTTCAATGAAGATCCCAATTGAGCCTGATTACCGCGGACAGGTGGCGGCAAAACCGCCCCCGGAGAGCCAACCGGTCCAGTGGGAGGCCCTTTCCGAGCCATTCGACGCGGAGGAGGCACCGGCATGCTGGGGAAAGCGCAGTCGCCGCCGTAGCAGGGCTTCGGAGGGTTTGGCGACTCGTATCGCGGCATGTAGTCCGCGGGAGAGCAGAAATTGCCAAGGCAGCTATTGTCCGGCGGGAAATAATACGGAGCAAAATAGGCCCAGGGACCGAATCGTTCCTCCGCACAAGCACCGGTTTGGAATCCTAAGAGGAACGCTATCATGACAAGCAATACTAGAGCTGACTTGAATATTATCATATGAGGGGCCTCCGAATAGATCCAGGGATCATGTTGGATATATTATATCAATTAGATCGCACGGTTGTCAATATATATAGATGTAATACTCTAGGGGTTCAGTTGCAGGTGAGGGAGGACCTTCATTTTTCGACTCCGCTGAAGAGCCGAGGAAGCCATGTGTGAGTAAACGTGGTAAGCCTGCCTTTCCGCGGAACGTGAGATCGCACTTCTCTCAATGACAGAGAAACAACCATTCCACCTGGTAGCTGAATGGTCCCTAATATACGAAAGGGATGAATCTCCACGTTCGCCGGCTGTACTGTTCGTACCCCGGGTAATGCCGGCCCAGCAGGCGTTCTTCCTTCACCGCTTTGATCACGTAGAGAATTATCACGCCAAGCCACAAGGGAAGAGCGAAGAGGCTTCCGAAATAGAGAATGTAGCCGCCCACGGCCATTATGGTCGCAGTGTACATCGGATGGCGTACCTTGGAATACACACCGGTGGTCACCAGCGTTCCACTTCTCCTGGGGGCTGCAAAAACCCTGAAATTTCTGCCAAGCGCGCGAAAACTCAGGTATCCCAGCAGCAGTCCTCCAAATCCAAGGAGCCCGCCGGCGATCTCCCTAAAAGGCGAATCCGATGGTGGAGACAACGAGTATTCGATGGGCGCGACGATGAGGGCAAGCACGGCCAGGGTCACATACCCGATGGATATTCCCTTGAAATCCGCGCCTCGCCGGTTCGGATCACGGTGGGCGCGAGTGAGGCCGAATTTGCCCTCGGTTTTTTGTCCCCGTTCGAGAAGTATCAGGTAAAGGATTCCCCAGTTGAGATTGTACACGGTCTTGAAGCCCAGCTTCTTCATCATGACGGCAACAGCCGGGGAGCGGTGGCCCGAAAAACAAGCGACAAGCACAGGACGGTCTCGCGGGACATCTTTGGCCGCGTCGATTACTCCCGCGCCCCAAGGAAAATTCTCGGCTCCTTGGAGTCGATTCCAGTGGAATTCTGCTTTTGTGCGAACGTCTACCACCCACGTATCTTCGGGAAGGGTGTTCAGGCGCCACGGAGATATGGGTTTGGCGCCGGCGGCCAGGGTGATCAATTCACCCCCCAGAATGAGGTTCATTACGGAAAAACCTGTCCCCATCCTGGCACCATTTTGACCATTGGCAAGTTCTTCATGCCGGATGCGTCTGACGACCAGCCATGTGTGCGCCACATAGAAAACGGAAAGTAGACCCCAGACGGCCAGTCCCGCGGAACTTCCTGTGATTATGCACAAGGCGAGGAGGCCCAGGACAATTGACGTAGTCAAAGGATGCAGTAGATGTGTGCCGTGAACTCTCGAAAAGAGATGCCCATCGGTGGATATGGAGGGGATAAAGACAAAATAAGACGCGAGGCTGAAAAGGGAAGGAACGAGAAGAAACCCGGCCGGTAAAGCCAGCGCCAGTACCAGGACGGTTTCGAATGTGCCCAGGTCCCTCGGTGAGAATCCCGTTTCAAAGCCCACAACGACGGCTACCGCTGCCGCCGCGATGTAGCACAGCCAAATGGGCAGGGGGCTTTCCTCCAACCATTCCCATCTTCGAGAAGAAGAGCTTGTCGTCTTGGATTCTATTTTGTCGGCCCTCCCATTCCCAATTAGTATGTCGCGTGCACAATAAATCTTACTAAAATACTAAGAAAAGCCAAGCGCTTTTCCGAACTAATAGCGGGGCAAGCACCTTACAGGTGTTAAAATAAGCAGCGTGTAACTAGCTGTCGGCCCCGGAGGGGCCTTGTGATAGTAGCCCGGCAATTCGGAGACTGTCTCATAATTATGACCCGGGCGGTCGTTTGGGTAGGGGCGGTTCGTGAACCGCCCGAAATCAGGGCGCTTCTCGAAGCGCCCCTACTCTGAATTCCGTCCATTTCAGGGTTTTGAGACATTTTCGTCATTGCCGGGTGAGCTGTGAACTAGAAACCTTTCTCGCGTCCCGGAGGGACGCCTGAAAAAAGAATCCTAGCATTCCCGCTTCTTGCGTCCCTCCGGGACGCGGGAGACTGTCTTGTGTCGCTTACCGGGCGATAAATCACCCGGCTACTATCAAAGTGTCCCTGCGGGACGCCAGGTTCATGGCAAGCGGCGAACCTTACTTTACGGCCTATGGGCAATCACCCCGTTACCCTATCCATCCCATAATGATGAAAACAAACCACCAGATAAGCATGGAAGCGGCAGCTATTCCAACCATGTCCAGGCCCTTCCTCTTGCCCACCAATAGCAGGATGAAGCCTGTTAGCAATCCCGAAGGAGCCAGCAGAGTGACCAACAGCCAGTCCAAAGGCGTAAAAGGAATCTTTTGGCTGGGCGGGTGTAGCTCCTGGTTGACGGTTTTACGGCAGCCGGGACAAGTGATGGCTTCATGCCCGGTAAAGGCCCCGCAAAAGGGACAATAAAGGCCGCGCACGGATGTTGTCCTCGGGGCCGCGGCTTCATCCACCGGCGGGGCGTCAGCCGAGGCCGGAGTAATGTCTACCGGGATCTGACTCTTTTCAGGGATGGTCAACTGTGTGCCGCATCCAAGGCATCTTCCCGCCAATCCCGCTTGATCGTCGGGGACCTCGAAGGAGGCTCCGCAGTCACAATGAAAACGAATACTCATACGTATTCAGCTCCGCGTATCTATTCCGATGAGAATAACAAGATCATGCAACCCTTGCAAGGACGTTGAATAATGTGATAATGTTAGCAATTCCGGGATCGCTTAGGTTTCCGAAAAGATTCCCGCCAAAGTGCGAGCAGGTAATCCGCTGATTCGAGTCCCTTTCTGAGCGATTCGAGTTCGCTTTCAAGCAACGAAGAAGGTTGGTGGCGGTTCCGGCGGGTCTCCGAAGGTGAGCCGGCTACGCGGTCGGAGCGGCGTTTGTGGCGGAGGAGATCGGCCCGAGGCCTCTTTGCCACGCTTGTAGAATATTCATCCAGGGCAAGCGGACTCTTATCGGCAAACGTCCGGCCGTAGTAAGTTCGGACTGACTTGCACAAGAAGTCTACGGGCATAATCTTTATTTTGTACGAAAGATGTCAAAGCTGAAAAATCGGACCGACCGACTCAGTCCGGAGGTATCATGACGGGTGCTGAACTGCGAGAAAAATTTCTGGAATACTTCGAGGAGAGGAGCCATGTCCGACTGCCTAGCTCGTCGCTAATACCGTCCGGGGATGCCACTCTACTTTTCACCAATGCTGGAATGGTCCAGTTCAAGAGTATTTTTACCGGTGAAGAGAAGCGGCCTTTCAACCGGGCAGTGACCGCTCAGAAGTGTCTCAGAGTTAGCGGGAAGCACAACGATCTGGAAAATGTGGGACATACTGCCAGGCACCACACTTTTTTTGAAATGCTGGGGAATTTCTCTTTTGGGGACTATTTCAAGAAAGATGCAATTGCATTCGGCTGGGAGTTTCTGACCGAGGTCGTAGGACTCCCCAAAGAACAGCTTCACGTGACAGTTTACCGGGACGACGATGAAGCCCTGGAACTCTGGCGCAAAGTCCTCGGTCCCAACGCCAACCCGATCGGAAAACTGGGAGAAAAAGACAATTTCTGGAGCATGGGTGACACAGGCCCTTGCGGCCCATGTTCAGAAATACATATCGACCTCGGCGAAGAGGTCGGGTGCGGCAGACCGGACTGCGCGCCCGGATGTGATTGTGACCGCTTTCTGGAACTGTGGAATCTGGTATTTATGCAGTTTGAAAGAGACTCGTCCGGCAAAATGACTGCTCTGCCCAAGCCATCCATCGATACCGGCCTGGGGCTCGAACGACTCGCCGCTGTGGTGCAAGGTGTGAAGAGCAACTGGGAGTCGGACCTGTTCCGGCCGATAATCCTGCGGATAGAGGAACTGTCCGGCAAGGAGTGCAAAGGTCGCGATTTGGATTCCATCGCCATCAGGGTGATCGCGGACCATAGCAGGGCAGCGGCGTTTCTCATCTCTGACGGTGTGTTGCCTTCCAACGAAGGTCGCGGATATGTGCTGCGCCGTATTCTGAGAAGAGCCATTCGTTACGGCAAATTCATAGGGTTGAATGAGCCCTTTCTTTATGACACCTCTCGAGTGGTGGTGGAGAACATGTCCTCCGCCTACCCTGAGCTGGAAACCCATGCGGTGCTGGTGGAAAAGGTGATTCGAAACGAAGAGGAACGTTTCCTCGAAACCCTGGCAAGGGGTTTGATTCTGTTCGAGGAGGAGGCCAAACGTGTTCGTGGCAGAGGGGAAAAGGTCCTCCCCGGCGACGTTGCATTTCGCCTTTACGACACATACGGCTTTCCGCCGGACCTTACAACGGATCTGGCCAGAGAAGCAGGACTTGTCGTCGACAATGCCGGATTTGATGCCGCAATGGCCGGGCAACGAGCCAAGGCCCGCCAGTCGTGGGACGGCATGAAGGGCGAAAACGGCGGACATCTGCGCGGACTGGTTGACCAGGGGATCGCAACTGAGTTCACCGGTTATGAAACCCTTGACGATACAGGCATCATTAAGGTCATTTTAAAGGACGGCGAGCAAGTCCTCGATGCAAATCCCGGCGAACGAGTGGAAGTCATTACCGACAGAACACCCTTTTATGGAGAATCGGGAGGACAGGTTGGAGATCGTGGAATCATAGGTCACAACGGAGACCAAATCCTGGTCGAAGACACTCAGAAGCCTATTCCCACCCTGATCGTCCATCGAGGGCTGGTCAAAGCCGGCAGCTTTAGAGTGGGCGACAAGGTAAACTTGAAGGTGGATGAGCCGGATCGGCGTTCCATCATGTCCAACCATTCAGCCACTCATCTCCTGCAATGGGCTCTCAGAGAGGTTCTGGGAGACCACGTGAAGCAGAGCGGCTCGCTGGTCGAAGCGCAAAGACTGCGATTCGACTTCACGCATTTCTCGTCCATTTCGCCGGAGGAATTGGCTCGAGTGGAAGATCTTGTGAACCGGAAGATACAAGAGAATGTTCAGGTTCAAGCTACAACCATGTCAATGACTGAGGCCACAGGGGAGGGCGCGATCGCACTTTTTGGCGAAAAATACGGGGACACTGTTCGCATGGTTTCTATGGGCGACTTCAGCAAGGAACTGTGTGGAGGCACGCATACTCGCAGAACCGGTGATATAGGCCTCTTCAAGATCACGAGTGAAGGTGGAATCGCGGCTGGTGTGCGTCGTATCGAAGCGGTTACGGGTAGAGGCTCTCTGGATTACGTTCGTTCCCTGGAGAATGAACTGGGTGAGCTTGCGGAACATCTTCGAGGCTCTCGCGGGGAGCTTGTCAGGAGGCTCGACAAGTTAATTGAAGAGAAGAAAGCCAAGGAACGCGAGGTGGAGGTTCTCAAGGCCAAGCTGGCCGCGGGTGTAACTAGGGACATCCTGGAAGGCGTTCGGGAAGTAGGCGGCGTCAAAGTACTGGCTCAAGTAGTCGAAGACGTGTCCAACCCGAAAGACCTCCGAGAATACGCGGATCGTGTCAAGGATAGGCTCGGTTCGGGAGTGGCGCTGCTGGGGGCCGAGGCCGACGGCAAGGCTCTCCTGATAGCTCTTGTGACCAAAGACCTCACGAAAAGGTTCAATGCAGGCGAGATCGCGAAGAAGGCTGCTATTGTTTTGGGCGGTTCAGGAGGCGGAAGGCGGGACATGGCCCAGGCCGGCGGCCCCAACGTTGCCGCGCTTGGCGATGCCTTGAAGACTATCGACGAATTCGTCACACCCTGATCGAGATTGAATAACGCCTCTGATTCTAATGGTGGATCCGGCACAAAACCTGGGCATCGGCCAGGTCCTGGTAGGATACGGTGAACGAAGCGAACCGCATCGCTCCGGAACCGAAGGGGAATCCCGCGTCCCGCGGGACGGTTCCCCTTGGTTACAGCATTATGGTTTCTCACATTTATCGTTCCGCCCGTTGATCCCGCCCAGTAATTGCATGGGGTTTCGCCTTTTACACGAGTTCTGTGACATAGTTTACGAAGCTGCAATCGAATAGACAGAATTCCCTCTTCTTTTCCACCGATCCACGCTGTGTTCTGCTGCCCCTGCGAGGTTTCATATGAGCCTCCCGAATTGGTTATCAATGGTCGTTTCAGCGCCTTTTCCAGGGGTTTTTGAAGGTACGGCACCAACGTCCCGCGTGGTAAACGTTTTGTCCGGTTGTTCGAGTAAGCCCAGCTTCAGTTCATCCTGGTCTTGTCCGTTGGACAAGGATTCGTATCACTCAATGGAAAGCGCATTGGTGAAAAATAGACCAGATGCTAAACGCCTGATAGATCGATCTGGAACATGCCCCGGCCGTGGGTTGCACACACGAGCGTCTCATTCATCCAGAAAAGCTCATAAACCGGACAGTTCGTAGGTCCCTCGTTCGTGGGAGACCAACTCGCCCCACCGTCTTCGCTGGTGAACACCCCAACCTCTGTGCCCAGATAGAGGAAATCTCTCTGCCTCGGATGGATCGCGAGCGTTCGCACGGGGGCTGCCGGCAATGCATTGCCTAGGCCTGTCCAAGTGCTGCCCCCATCAGTCGTCTTCCAGAGATTTGTGTTCTCGTAGCCGCCGAACATGACGTACACTACCTGATGATCGCTCGGATCGATTACAATCCGAGTGCAGAAGCGATTGGGCAGCTTGGCGACCGAACCATCGTCGTCAACCAACTGCCAGGATGGAGAACTATTAGTCCCGTTCGCGGTTTTGTACAATGCCCCGCCTAGGTATCCAACCCAAATAAGGTCCGGATTGCCCTGCGCAACTGCTATGGCACTTATGAACTGTCCGGTGCCCCCCTTAATGGAGGTCCATGAGGGGCCTGTCGAATTGGTGTTGGGAGTTCTGGGATCATTTGTTCGCCAGAGCGACAGCCCTCCGGCTAGAATACACTCAGGGTTGTTCGGATCCATTATGAAGGGGGAAATGAACAATGCGTTTTCGCTTTTCGCATCTGGAATAGTGAACGGTAATGGCTTCCAATCCCAGTATCCAATAGCGGTGTTCCAGAACACGCCGCAGATCTGGTTGTTCAGCCAATCGTCATCGTTTGCAGCGCCGTTTGAATTTCGGAAAAGCGTCAACTTCACATATTCGCCGTAGAAGTATCGGCCGTCCGATGGATCGGATGCTACAAATCCTCCGTCACCTCCAAATATGTTTGCCCATTTCGAGGCGCCCTGACCTGGGAGATAGCTGACGGTACCATTGTCCTGCGAGCCACCGACGATGGTGCCGGTGGTTGAGTTTCCCGCGCCTCCGTAGAACTGGGTGACACCATAGTTGTTCACGAGTTTGACCCAACCGAGAAGCCGTTCCTCATCCGATCCAACCGTGGTCACGTCAGCTGTCTTATAGATTCCTCCATCGTTCCCAAAGAAGACAGTTTTATTGGTTGCGCCGTCAAAGTGGGGATGAGACACTATGGCGTGGTGGTCGGCGTGAGCGGACGCGGCCTCATCCCACTTGCTGACCCTGCGCAGCGTATTGCCTCCATCGGTACTCCTCCACAGGTCTATACCTCCCACGATGACGTGATCGGAGTTGGTGGGATCGCCGGCCCATATCACGTTGTCATACCAACCCTGTTTTCCAAGAAATTTCGCGATGCTGCCCTCAACGCTCAGACCCTGCATCTGCTTATAGGTCTTGCCCCCATCAGTTGAGCGCCATATCTCCCCAGACTGGCCCTGGACAGAAGCATACACGATCGAAGGATTTTTGACGGAATAAGCAAGCTCCACTCTCCCGCTCCACACTCCGTTGGCGGCCGCTTGATGCCAGTTCACGCCTCCATCGTCCGACCAGTAACCTATCCCGTTTCTAAGGCCGCCTGCGACAGCACGGCGGCTTTCGGTAGGACTGAATTTCACATCGGCAATCTCGGCGACGAGGGTCCTCGTCCAGCCACTCCGGTCTCTGTCCGCACTCCTCCAGATGCCAGTATTGGTCGCTGCCAGCATCACGGAACCATCACTTGCGCAGGCGAGGCGATTGATGTAGTAAAAATCCGGCGTAACGGTCGAGCCAATTTGAGACCAATGAATTCCGTCTTGAGTCCTAAAGATCCCCGCGCCTCGAATAGCGTCCACGTTTGGGAATCCTTCACCGGTCCCTGCGTAAATGATATCCGGATTAGTGGGCTCCATGACCATGCAGCAGACGGCCAAGTTGGCCATAAAATCGTCCACAGGTGCCCACGATGCCCCGCCGTTGGAGCTGAACCACACCCCTCCTCCGACGCTTCCTATCCAAATGCTGTCAGGCCGTGCGGGATGTATCACTATGGAACGAGTTCGTCCACCCACGTTCCCGGGGCCGATGGATACCCAATTTGCCGCACCCGGCGCAATCCCCGCTCCAAGTGGCAGGAAAGGAGGCGCCAAGCTCTTTGCATCAATCGCCGGGCCGCTGGGGACCCCCGCGACCTGTGGTGCTCGTGCCCGTAGGCGCATGCTATCGAGCTGTCTAAGGGCATTCTGCTGGGCGTTCGGCGGAATCTCACCGCGATCGTTGACCAGTTGTAGACGTTGATATGCCACGCGCTGCCGCGGGCGGTCCGGGGCCTCCAGCTTACGAATGGCCTTGAGCAAAGCTTTCTCGGAGAGTTTACTGATATCCGCGTTGGTGAGTCCGAGTGCATTCTGCATGACTTCCAGCTGCCCTCTGGAAACACCCCTGGCCAAGGCGGCTTCTTCGTTGGTGCTGTCATAAATCATGTCCCTAACTCCTCTCTTTTGAGATGGCCATGTTCAAAACAACTAGCAGGACTCCCTCAGTCACGGCCTGAGCTGCTCAGGACGCACCTGCCTGCTCGGCCGCTCGCAATCCCACAATATTTGTCCCGTGAACAGGTCCCTCGCCCGCAATGTTCGGCTGCCTGCAAGGGGGGCGAACGGTGAGGCCGCGGCTGAAACAGTATAAAAAACGCGATCCCCCAAAACCGCAAAAGCTTCTATTTCTTGCGTTTCCGTGAATTCCAATATCGCGCTGGCTTTTTCAGTTCGAATCAGCTCGTACGTGCGGGGACCGACTGCGGTTCCGGTTTCACCGGTGGGTTTTTCCAGCATCAAGTATAAACCGTCCTCCGACAGAATAGGTGGTTCGGGGTGTGGGAGATCAATTTCAAATCGCTCGATCTGATCCGAGCGATCTGGTTCCGAGATCTTGAGAAGTGCCTTCCCGGTTCCCGGCTCGCGTGGGCCGGCCAGCACGGCGACCTTGGTGCCAACTGTCCAAGGCCCGCTTTGAAACGTATAGTTCCGTTTGTAGGCCAGGCCCGGAACTTCCGGAGTTTCTGTCGAGGGAACTGCTCTCCCGCCGATAATTTGGCTGGCCGCGCTCCCTGTTACCATATTCACTTGAACAACTCCGTGTTCGTTCTTTCGGGCCGCCTGCTCGATCTCTACAGGAGGGGGAGCACCTCCTTTGTATCGGCTACGGGCGCTCCATTCGATGGACAAACTGTCTCCCGACAAATGAACCTGGTATGAGAAGTCCTCTTTGGCTCGACTTAATACCGAAACCCACTCCGGCAGCTCGACTTTTTCCGAAACGAACGAAGGCTGGATATCGGGAGGACGGTACAGGGCTATTCGAAAGGCATTTGCCTGGTAAGACTCCGGGACCAATACCGCAAGCTCTGCTTCATGGGCCAGGAGGGGTCGCCCCACCTCGCTGGAGTGCCACACGACGCGGCCTGCGTCCAAATCAATCCCATCAATACCTACCGGAGCGGATTCCACGTACGCACGCTTAATCGCGAGGTCGGCCACGCCCAAGGGGAACGGAAAGGGGAAAATGGTTTCGCTTGTGCCTTTCATGTCCCATCTGCCTTTTAGTCGTGGAAGTACGCCGCACTTGGTCGGTTATGGCTGCATGCCGCTACACCGCAACGAGCCGAATGCAATATGCACCCATCACAAGCCAGAAGAGGGTTGCATACGATTTTTCGCCCAGTTCCCGGTTGATCTTGCGGCCCATCGTAGATGCCAGCGGCATAAGCGGCAACAGCCACAACATCAACGCCATAGCCGGCTCCTGTACTATTGATTCATTACAGAACACAGAGGCCTTTGTAACGTCTCCAGCCAGCGAAACTACGGATGCGGCTCCGACCAAATGGAAACGATCCAGCTCCAGTTTCCTGAGGGCAATTCCCTTGAGAGGGCCCGATGTCCCCGAGAAGCCGGACGTGGCCCCGGCAAAGAAAGCGAGGAATACCGACGACAAAGTTGTGTGCGGCCGACGCTCCTCCGTCGGTCCTACACGATTGCGGATTTCGTACAAAAAGGAAGCACCGATGGCGACGAAGACGGCCGATTCCACAATCCAGGTCGGCGCCCATGCCATCACTTTTGCCCCGAGCCCGGCTCCGATGATGGTGCAGAGAATCACCACCAGAGCCTTCCGAATCGGCATGGTCCTGCGATAAAGGATTACCTTCCAAACGTTGTTCATGGCCAGCAATAACGCTGCCATGGCTATCCCTTGCTTTCCTCCATAAAACAGAGCCAAAGTCGGCACCAATATTAATGATCCTCCCATCCCTGCCGACGCGGACAAAAGAAAAGCAAAACAAGATAGTGCTACAATTATAGGAAACATTTTGACCCAGCTATTGTATCACTGGTTTGGTACAGTTTCCGTTCCGCGGTCACCGGCAATTCTTGGTCGGACCGGAAACACACCCCCCAACAGACTCATGGCATGAGACGAGACTCACGTATCTGAGTACTCTGACAATGGAATTGCTCCCCCCTACTGTTTTGGCCAACAAAGTATGATTGGTTTGCGGGTTCCTTGGCCAACGACTAATTATCCGGTGCAGAAGTGCCTGTCACATTGTACTAGGCCATCTGCCTGCCTGCCAAAGAGTATGCGGCGTCCAGTGTCACTACATTGGATTCTCGCAGCCCTTAACTTGAACGGTCTATTCGTTCAATATCATGAATCAAACAATTTGTTTAGTCAACGGTAAATAAGATCGTGAAGGTAACCATTCAGATGCGCTGGGGAGAGGAGCCGAAGAATCAATTTTGTTGACCTGAAGAGAACCCCATCAGCCGAAATCGTCACCCCGGCGAAAGCCGGGTCCAGTCCCGCGCGGAACGCGGGATTGAAAAGACCGGATTCCGGCCTTCGCCTGAATGACGGCAAGAACTCCCGCACGTCAGTGAATGCTTACGTCGTGCAGTAGGCGTCCATATGAGTTTTACTCCTAAAAAACTTGATTTCAGACGCCTCTCGTCATAAAAAGCACGCTACTTGTTGGGTTGAGTCCAACGGATGGGAGGTTTCAAAATGGCGATAGGCAGAGCACACCTAACATTTTTCCTCGGGTTGGCCGCGCTCGTGCTGTTCCCTGCCCAAGTGCCGGCCGAAGGCGAAATCCTGGAGTTCCTCTGCCGATCTTGCGGGTACCGGGAGCGTTTCATTCAGGGGGCCGACCCCTCCGAGGAGGCCCGAAATATACAGAACATTATTGTTGTTTGCGAACGCAACCGGCAGATACGCAACATAAAGATTCCCGTAGATCCAAAACTGCCGGTACATGGTGAACCACTTCTCGCTCGCCAGTACGGCACCGGCCAATCCGATCTGCTCGGGCTGGAGTTGCCCAAGTTCCTTGTGCCGGGCAACACTTGTCCTCTATTTCCGATCACCGCGTATCTGGAGCAGAACATCTGCCCTGTGGACGGCCGGCCGGGAATAGAATTCAAGGTCGTCGGCGCCTTCTAGACCGATCACCCAAGAAAAGCAAAGGCCTAACATTGAAGATCCTATTCTGTGGAGAGACTTTTCCGGAAGCGCCGAAGATGCTCAAATCCCTTCTGCCGGACGACGAGATCATCGCGTGCCCCCCGCGGCATCTGATCGAAAAGGGACGAGAGGTCCATGTCATTATCCCTCTCATGCATCGCCTTGAACCTGAATTGATACGGACAACCGGCGCCACGCTGATTCATCAATGGGGAGTCGGTTTGGAGGGTGTGGACATCCCTGCCGCAACATCCCGGGGCATTCTGGTTTGCAATGTCCCTGCCGATGTTACGGCTAATGCCGATTCCACAGCGGAACATGCTGTCTTTCTCATGTTCGGATTGGCGCGACGAATCCATCAGTGCTTTAGGGCGTTCGACGAAGGCAGGTGGGGCGCGCCGCTCGGTGACGCGCTTCTCGGGCAAAGGGCACTTGTTGTCGGCCTGGGCATGGTAGGGAAAGCGCTTGTCCGCAAGCTGACCTCTCTGGGAATGACAGTTGAAGCCATTCGCCGAAGCCCCAATCCCGATGTTGAACAGGAAATCGGTCTGACAGAGGCAGGAGGGCTTCCTGATCTTTGTAGGATGGCTTCTCAAGCTGACTTTGTCATTTCCACCATATCCCTGAACGACCAAACAAGGGGGATTTTTGAAAAGGACCTGTTCAAGGCAATGAAGCCCACCGCGTTTTTAGTCAATGTCTCCAGAGGCCCGGTGGTGAATGAACAGGACTTGCTGGAAGCTTTGCAGCAAGGGTTAATTGCGGGGGCCGGCCTGGACGTTTATTGCCAAGAGCCTGTAGACCCTAATCATCCATTCCTCTCGATGGAAAACGTATTTGCAACTCCGCACGTGGCTGGTGCAACCCGCCAGAATTACGAGGGTATAAGCCGAGTCCTTGCTGAAAACATCCTGAAGTTCAAGGAAGGGAAGATGCCTCTATACTGCGTGAACAAAGACGACCTTCCAGCCGAGCAGGTCACGTCTCGGGAGACTCCACCATAAGCTTCGGTGTAACTCCGTCCCGGTCCAGCAGCTTAAGGAACCTATTGATCAACCTTCGCGGGAGGTCCTGCCTTTCCGCTGCCGGCATGCCCCCGAGCGGAACTTGGCCGCCGGCCATTTCCCGATGTCCGCCTGCGGACCCTGACGTTCCTATGAGCCTGCGCAGGACCACCCCGGCCTTCTTGGTCCGCGAACTGGATCTCGCCGAGATAATCATCGAGTTCTTGTTCTCTCCCATACACAAAGACCAACTGATACCCTCTATTCTAAGCAACAGATCGGCAAGCTCTGGGATTATGGCCTCCGAGAGTATTTTCCCAAGATATGACACGGCCACGTCCCGATAAAGGAGTGTTCGCGCCAGGCCTCGTTGGTAATCCACAAAGTACTCCGGCGACAGAGTAGGCTTCTCTATCCAGCCGAGGACTCGAGGATTAGTCAGAGGCGAGAGATAAATGAATGCGTTAAAATCTTGTTTGCTCGCGCCCCTTCCCAGCGCGTTGGTGTCGGTCTTGATCCCGTAGAGGAGTCCATTGGCCACCGACCGGGAAGGCACCAACCCGGCGGCTGCAATATACTCGGTTACGATGGTGGACGTAGCGCCGTAGTTGGGGCGGATGTCATGCACGTGGGCCTTCAAGGAGTGTTTCCTCAGAGGATGATGATCGATTACGATGAGCGGGCGTTCGCCTTTCCCGTCCATCAGGCTATTTCCCGTGCCGGGCTGAGCGTCTATCAAAGCCACGCCGAAATATTGCGAAGGGTCCAGCCGAGTCAACCGTGACGTCTTGATGCGCAATCGCTGGATCATTGCCTTGTTTTCCGCGCGAGTCACCACCCCGCCGTAGCCTATCACCGAACGCACGTTAAACTTCTTGTTCAGCAGAAAACTCATTCCGTTTGCGCCGGCAATGGTATCAGGATCAGGATTGTTGTGGCATAGCAGCAATACTCGGCGTTTACCCGCGCCTTCAAGAACCCGCTCCATTTCTTCCAGCTTTTCCGCTGACCTGCATAAATCGGAGCGCAGCGAGTTCATGGCATGGTCACCAATGGGACCTCGATCCCTCTATAAGGGCCCAAACCCCCAGGAGTTCCAACGGAACCGGGTCCATACAAAGATAATATAGTGCTCCACCTCGACGCCAACCAGAGTGGCAGGAGCACCTTTCGGATGATAATAGGATTTATTCGAAAATATTCAAATGAAGAATGGATATTTGCAGAAGGCCTGAAACGATCTCATTTTTAGGGAGGCGGGCACCTGGAACTGTGTCAGAATTCATCATCGCCGAGGAATTGAGTTACGCTGGGTGGTCCGGAGGCTACTGCCTCCAGGTTCCGAAGGAACAAGAGGGGCTGTTGTGCGCGCAGTGACCTCTTCAACTATGGGTGGTGGGCTGAATCGGATCCCGAAAATCACCTCTTGTCGCTTCGCGACCCGGACGCGTGGCGTCCGGGCCACCCCGCGTCATAGCAACTCCATGGGGCATGCGCCACCAAGAATAATGAAAATGGCCAGCAGATTTGGTGCGGCGGACCTGCCTGCTGGCTCATCCGTGCCATATCGGACTGGGCACTAGATTCTTGTTCTTAATCTTCAGTGTCTGGGGAGCTGAAAGAAGACATCATCTTCCGGACAACGCGCTCGCTGAGGAGCATACCTCGAATTGTCCCTTTGGAGCGCGCGAATCGGTTCTCTATCCACGCTTCCAAGGTGAGGTTTCTTTTCTCTCTAACGCGGATTGTGCCCTGCATTCGCAGTTTTTCCCCCGGCGGGGCCATGGTGTTGAGGTCCGGAAATTCCGTACCGGTAAGAATCGGCAGTACCTTTTTGCCTTGGAGGAGCTTGAGCAGCATGAATGTGCCGAACTGAGCGACCGCTTCCATCTGGAGATGACCCCCAAACAACGGCATGTCGACGAAATGGTCTTTCATTATGGGGTTTTCTTCGGGCGTCGGTACGGTGAAACTCCCGAACCCTATCATGCCGTCTCTCAGGTCGCCCATCTCCATCACGACTCGGTCCAAAAACAGGAAACTCGGGCCGTACATGTTCAGCGTTTTTCGAATTTCATCCTTGTCAAAGTCGCTCCATTCCCGATGTGTCGGCTCCGCGGTAGGCTTTTTCTGTCTGCGCGCCGCGAGCCCTATTTCCGACTGTCCGAGAAGATCTGCGTAGTACACTTGTCGGACATCGCCCGGCTGATATCGGCCCGCGTCAAGAAGTTCTCTGACCAGGATAACGCCGGACGCGTCTCTGACAAAATCCGAGATGATTTCCACCGCGCGCCTCAGGACGGGAAAAGTCCCATCTCTTCGCAACCGAACGAACAATTCATGCACCATGTTGGAAAGATCGGCCACATCCGATGAATCCTTTACCCCGGTCCATTGGTCTCGGCGAAAAACATCCAGATCCTCTACTAACTGCGGTAGTCCCTCAACCGCGGCCAGAGAATTCTCAAGCCTCGAAAATTCCGGAGCCAGGTCATCGGAAACCGAAGTTCGGCCCTGCAAATGCTCGATGTAATTGTGCAGAACCGCGATTTCTATTCCGGTGAAAAACTGGGAGGACTGCGTCCAAGCTTCGGGCAGTGCGGCCAAAAGGGTCCGCTTGCCGTGTCGAGCTAGGCGCACCGCAATTTGTTCGAGGCATTTCTTGGTCTGAGAGATGAAATACGGCAGATCTCCTCGGTAAGTGAGCGCGACAAATTGGGTTGCGTCGTCGCTCAAACCCGCCAGGCCGTTGACCGTATCCTGGAAGGAGATTGCGTTCACGTAATAGACGTCTCTGCGGACCGCGGTGGCCATGTCCGAAAAAGTCTGTTTGCCTTTGAGGATGTCTCCCACAGCCTTCATTACCGCAGGCTGACGAGGAAAACCACCGGCAACGGTATGAACGATCGCGTCGAGACGGGTTACACCTCGCTCTCGGAGCCAGGCTTCAATTTGCGAAAGATCGTTGAAGACTGTTTGTCGCTGATCGAAAGAGTATCGCAATGGGATGTCTATCAGAGTAATCCCCAGGTCGTTGAAGAAAGCCTGTTCCTTCGGGTCCTGCGGGCTCAGCGAGGTGCCGTAGACCTGCGCTCCTGCTTCCAAGGCGGCCTTCGCAATAGAAGCGCCGTACCCGCCGGCCCTTGCGCCAATTATGAGAATATTCTTCCCTTCAAGCATGGAAAACTTCCCCATTCTTGATTTAACTTCGAGGTCGGAATCTCTCAAACTACAATAGCCAAAGACCTTAGTCAACCTGCGGCCTGGGATGGAAGCCGCCGAGGCGGCGTTCTCGGCGGTGAAATGGTTTTCGACTTATCGCTTGACAAGGTGAAGCTTTTGCGGGACCGTTCGTTGATCCATCAACCAATAAAACCGGTGTCACGCCGGTAGCATCTGAACTTAAGGCTGCATGCTGAAAGGTCGAAAAATGCCTTGGAAGGAAGAAAAAAAGGCTCTGGCGAAGGAAGTTCTCGGGCTTCTATACGAAAACCGCATGATACGAACCTTCTATCGTGACCGTCCCCAGGGTTGGACATTGATTTCCGGACTGTACAGCCCCTTGTACATCCAGCTAAGACCTTTGGCGTCTTTTCCCGCGGTATTCGAAAAGGTGTGCAAGGCCATGTGCAGAATGGTCAAAGAAGAAGCGCCGGAAATAACCAGAGTCATCGGCATTGCCATGGCCGGAGTTCCCATCGCGGCAGGCATGGCCTTGGCCGGAGGCATCCCGGCCGGATTCACGAGAAAGATGGAAAACGTGAAATCCCTGGCCTCCTTCAAAGAAGCCATAACCAGTTACGGTGAACATGCCCTTCTGGAAGGGGAAATGCAGTCTCGCGACAGAATTGCCCTCGTGGACGACCTGGTAACTAGGTTCGACAGCAAGCTCATCGCTATGGAGCAAGTCAGACACGAGGTTCATCGGAGAGGTCTCGCAGACGTTGAATGCCGGAAGGTTTTGGTAGTCCTGGACCGCGAACAGGGAGGAATGGAAGCGGCCGCTTCAGCGGGGATAGACCTCCTCAGCCTAATTCAGTTCAAGACCACGGGCCTCCCATTGCTCGAAGGCATCATGCACAGAGTTGAGTGGGAAACCATCAAGCAATATCTTCACGACCCGGACCACTTCCAGCAAAAAGATGTTCAGGAGCAGATTGCCAAGCTTGCAGCGTCCTGACGGCCAGGCCGAGCCGCACGTACTACGGACCGCGTTACGTCGCATGCTTCGTCTCAGAAAGTCGGGCCGGAAGCCCTTTACTGAGCATAGATAGGTATGGTGGCTCCGGAACGGCCGCAAAGGCGCGCTGCGATACGAGCAGGCATGTCGTCGGTTTGGCCTTAGTCTTGCCGTTTGCCCGCTACTGTCAAACAAAGTTTGCGAAAACGAACCGTCAGGGCCAAAGATTATGGTTGACTGGCTGAACAGGGGAGGAGTATGCTTACCCACTAGGGTAAAATGTGGCTTTCCATGGGGGCGGTACTGCCTCCTTTCAGGCCACGGCGGTCGCTTCAATTCACAGCACAAGTGAACGCACGCCTAACCCGCTCGAAGAAGCTGGTGGTAGTGGGTCCGGCAAAGAGTTCCTCTGTGGTTCTCCCTTTTCCTGTAATGGTTCGGCAAAACATTTCCCAGATGCAAATTCCTAGCTTGCTGCGATGCTGGTACTGTCCGAGGAGCAGTCCGAAATTCTAGTGACGCAGTTTTTCAGGGATCATTTTTGGCTAAGAGGAGGGGTGGGATAGTGCTGGCATGGGTAGTCTACTTAGATGCTTACGGTTTCGGTGATTTGTCAGCGCGAGAGAATGCGCGGCATTTGTATGACAGACTAGCGAAGTGCTGGAGGAAAGCCCATGAAAGGGTGTTGAAGAATCATGCAGGACCAAACACTTTTTTTGCTTTTTCTGATTGCGCGTTCCTCGTCTATCAGTTTAGGCGTAATAATAAAAAATCAAAAGTGGAAGCGTTGAAGACTTGCCTCGAAGAGGTTGCTCTGATTATGGACACATTCATGAGCAGCGATCTCATTTTGCGGGGAGGCATAGCATGTGGTGAGATAGCCAGCGGCGATAATATACTGGTTGGACACCCCGTAACACGTGCGGCGAGCTACGAATCGTCAATGTCTATTCCATGCGTTATCTTGCCCGAATACGAGTTCAAGGAAATCAAAGACGAGCTGATGGAAGACGCTCATGATTTGAGAATTAAGCCAATCAAATTGAAAAACGCCGAGATGACAAGGGGCATTGTGGTGCTGCCATATCAAGAGAACCAATTCCTGAACCAAGCTAGACAGAAATGGGAACACTACTCATTAAATGGTCCATTCAAGGTGGCTAAGATATGGTACGAGACTATGGGGTATCTTGAGGAGGCAGATGGGGACGATGAATGAGATATCAGAGATCGCCTTGGCGTTAAGTAGAATACGGGACCTTATTCAAAAGCCGATACGTGACTTCAATTATTTCTTGGGACGTGAGAGAAAGTGGAAGACGCCCATTGAGGCTCGGTTGATAGCCACGGGAAAGCCCAACACATACAAAGCGAGACCTGTCGAAGAGAAGTTGTTGTGGGACTTAGTTCACAACCGTTTGGGTCATATAATAGTACGCAAGAACGACCGATTCAACGCTAATGCTCTAGTCGAGTCATACGTCTACCACCAGGATCAAGGAGAGGTGGACGCTCTGTGGGTAAACCAAAATCCAGAGAGTACATACTACCTTGTCACTTCTCTGATTCAAGCAGCACAGAAATTTCGTAAAGTTTTTTTGGATAAAAACCGTGTTGATCGCGCTGAGCAGTTAAAAACGCTCGCCAGTGCCGCTTTCACGGTCCTGTACGGGGCAAGAGGATCCGGCAAAACGTTTTTTCTTAATCATGTTATCTCCAAGTACACCAAAATCTTTGATGAAGCCAAGGTAATATGGGTGAGAGTTAATCTCGCCAGGGAATTCAGCAGCATTGAAGATTTGTTGCACATTGTCTATGCGCAGGCAGCCAAGATAGTACTGCGGTATTATGACGTACGATCAATCCGATGGGAGGAAGGGTCTCCGAAGCCAATCGGACTTGACCTCAGCGCGGAGTTAGACATTTGGTTATCCGAGGTTTCCGACATGGAAACAAGAAAAGATATGGGGGAAAAGGTCGCGTATTTGAAGTATTCCTTCATGCAGGCTGAAGAGGCACCGGAATCGGCAGATCCTGAAATCGTCCCCAAGTTGATCGGACGACGCGTTTTTGAACATGCAATGGCAAAAGGCTACGCGTTTATTCTGGTTTTGGATGGAGTGGACAGGCTGGAAGCTCTCCCCTATCATAAGCAGCGCTATCAGAAAGTCAAAAGGGGGCTGCGCCAGTTGCTTGCTGGGGTCAATAATTTGGGATGCCCTATCGTCGGCGTCGCCCGCACTGATACCTTGCGAGATCTTTCGGCCACGCGCGGCTCTTTTCCATCGAACTACTTCGAGGCGAGACTAAGAGCCGTCAACTTCAAGCGCATAGTTGAGCGCAGGATAAACTATATTAGTGGGGAGATGAAGGAGTTGTCAAAGCTGCCCGAATATTCAAATCTGGGGGACTGGCAGGCACATTTGAATGAGTTTTTGGATTATTTGAAACGAAGGAATCGAGAAGGCAAGAGTTGGTATCAAGTACTTGACGGAATCCATCCCGATAATAACAGAGCCAAAGTCAATGCCCTTCTTGTGCTGCATTACGAGTTCGCGAGAGTTGAGGAGAATAAGTCATATCTCTTGCTAGAATCGCTTCTAAGGGGAGGGTACGAGTTTCCTCGTGCGCACTATGTCTATAAACTGAAGCGGGACGGTTTGTTGGAGAGGACAGGTAGCAACAATCGATTCGAAACGAATCTATTGCCAAACATCTTTACTTTTCCGTTCACTTCTACGGGTCAAGGCGTGACATTTCCCACTGACGGACATGGGCTGCTGGCAGGGCTGAGAATTCTTCAGTTGGCAGCGGCTACCGAAAGGCTTAGGAAGGGCAAACAGAAACCTCCGTTACCGATTGCGGCCGACTTGATTGCATTGTGTAAGATTCTGTTTGAATATGAGGAGGAACTTCTACTGAACCTCATTGAAGAGTATGGCGAGTTTGAAATATTTTATTTGGGAGGCATGCATTACGACCAACCTTCTCATCGGTCACGCTGGACAATTAAGTGCTCTCTTAAGCTCGACATATTACTTTCTGACCTTATCTACGATGTGGCATATCTCAATTTGTGCTCCATGTGCACTCCCCTTGAAAGAAAGCGTGTGCCATGGAATAAGAACCCCTTTTTGCAGGCATCAAGCGTTAAGTCTGACGGGGTAGAGGAATGGGTGCTCTGTAAGATTACCAACGCTGTATCCTTTTTCCGACTCATAAAATCCGTTAATGAATATCAGGAAAAGCGGTGTCAGAAAACTAGCAAGGCCCTCGATGAGGACCAGAGAAAGGTATACGAGGAAGCGAGGAACCATTTGACCAGGGGTGTAGATGGACTTTCCCTACATGGTTTGTTCTCCTTCACGGCCACAATGCAGGCGAGCATTTTGAAGCAGTGCCAAACCATCTTAGATCCGTCGGAGCCGACACTGCCTCTGTCAATAGGCTCCAACCTACTCAAGAGACTGGATAATTACGAGAGAGCGTGGGCGACACACTGAATTGGTGGTGCGAATTGGGACACCACACATAATTCTTGAACCGAGTTGGCATGGCAAGTCCTGCACCGCTAATTGCGACGGGGCTTCCTCAGCGTGTCACTCGGGTTGATGATCCTACGTTTGTGAACTCCACAGCTCACAGTCCTTGCGCGCAAGGCGCTGAATTCGAGCTGGGAGTCTCCGAAAGCAAGAAATGAAATCAGGGGTCAGTTGAGATTTCACAGGTCGTCGAAGCCAATCTTGTCAGTCTTGCCCTCACGGTAATCTTGCAAGGCCTTGTCCGCCAGGCGCTCCAACGTCTCCTGCGACTCTTCCAGAGTCCGATCCCAGCTGGCTTCCCCTTCAATTTCTTCCAACAATTCTTGGGCGAGCTGATCCTGGAGTTCGTCTGAAAGCTCAGACGCCTTTTCAAAGGCACGTGTCAGAAGCTTGGTCACAGGGTACACCTCCTACTCAAAGGCTATCTTCATCCCCAAACTGTGTCAAGATGGCACGACGTGAGGCCGCATGCCTGACAAGCAAGCAGTGGCAAGCGGGCCATGTTTTGAAAAGCCTGAATTCCAGCAAGGGGGTTCGACGGACCTCACGAGGCTTCACCACCTGTTCCAGCCCCCGAGGCTGTCCCTGTTGGCTGCTCCAGCTTTCTCTTCCGGCCCTGCATGAGTACGTATAGGACTGGAATGAAGAACACCCCGAGTATGGTGACCCCAAGCATCCCGGCAAAGACTGCGGTCCCCACTGATTGCCGACTGACTGCGCCGGCACCTGATGCAGTCACCAGGGGTAGAACTCCTAGGATAAACGCAAACGAAGTCATCAGAATGGGTCGAAAGCGCAACTTCGATGCTTCGACCGCGGCTTCCAGGACGCCAACCCCCTTGGACCTGACTTCCCGCGCGAATTCAACTATGAGAATCGCATTCTTGGCCGCCAACCCCACCAGGAGCACAAGCCCCACTTGAGTGTAGACGTTGTTGTCCATGCCGCCTATCAGAAGGCCTACGGCAGCGCCGAGAACCGCCAAGGGGACGATCAAAACGACTGAAATGGGATCGGCCCAACTCTCGTACAGGGCTGCAAGGATGAGGATGACAACCAGTATTGCTGCTATGAAAGTTATGACGGCCTTCCCGGCGGCTTTCTTTTCCTGGTAAGCCATGTTCGTCCACTCGAAGGCCATCCCTGGAGGCAGCACCTTTGCCGCCAACTGTTCCATGATACTCAGGGCCTGGCCCGAGCTGTATCCCGGAGCGTTTTCACCCATTAGCTTCGCGGTCGGAAACAGGTTGTACCTGTCCACACGCATCGGGCCCACTTCGTACCGGGCGTTTAGGAGAGTGCCCAAAGGAATCATTTTCCCGTCTGTGTTTCTCATGAAAAGTTGCGAGATATCTTCCGGGGTACGCCGGAACATGCTGTCTCCCTGGACCCTGACTTGCCATGTTCTGCTGAATTTATTGAAATCATTTACATATGTCGACCCGAGGTACGTTTGCAGGGTGCTGAAAACGCTTTGGAGGGGAACCTTCAGTGCCAACGCCTTGGTTCGATCGATATCGAGATAAACGCTCGGATACGTCGAGCGAAACGTGGCGAACACGGATTCCAACTCCGGCTGTTGGTTGGCCGCCTGTGCCAATTGCGTGCCGGACTGCTCCAACTCCTGAAAGCCCAGGTCCCCCTTGTCAAGAAGCTGCATCTCGAACCCCCCGCCCGTTCCCAATCCGAGGACAGGCGGCAGGGTGTATGTGAATACCATTCCTTCGTATATTTTCTGAAACTTAGCCGAAAGTTCCTTCATGATTATTTCTCGGCTGCGTCCGTGCGCGAGGCGCTCTTCCCACGGTTTCAAAGGAACGAAGATTGTGGCCAGGTTGGATCGCGCTGCATCGATCATGGAATAGCCGACCAATGCGCCCCAGCCGAGCACACCGTCGGTCTGGCCGATCAAGGCGCCGGCCTCTTGCACGACCTTGTTGGTGCGATCCAGCGTCGCGCCGTCGGGCATCAGAACGTTGACGAGAACCAGCCCGTCATCTTCCAAAGGGAGGAACCCCGTAGGGACCTTGCCATACGTGATCGCAGTGAGCGCAACCAGCCCAACAAACAAGACCATCATGAGAGCAATGCGGCGCACCGCTATGGAAACGATGCGCGTGTACCATTCCGTGGTCCGGTTGAAACCACTATTGAAACCTCTAAAAAAGGCGTTCTTCTGTCCGTGCCCGGGTCGCAGAATCAGGGCGCACAGGGCCGGGCTCATTGTGAGCGCGTTGATCGCGCTGAAAAACATGGTAATGGCGATAGTGAGAGAGAACTGCCTGAACAGCTGGCCGGTGATGCCCCCGAGGAACGCGGGCGGCACAAAGACGGCCATAAGTACCAGGGTGATGCCGATGATCGCCCCGCTGACCTCCTCCATTGATCGGATAGCCGCGTCTTTGGGACTCAGGCCGAATTCCGCCATGTTGCGCTCAACATTCTCCACGACGACAATTGCGTCGTCCACCACCAGCCCGATCGCCAGGACAAGCCCGAAGAGGGTCACCATATTTATGGAGAAGCCCAACAGAGCCATGACTGCAAACGTGCCTATCAAGGCAACGGGAATGCTTATCATGGGAATCAAGGTTGCGCGCCAGCTCTGCAAAAAGATGAAAACCACTAAAACCACGAGCACAAATGCTTCGAACAACGTCTTGATCACTTCATGAATCGACGCGTTTACAAAATCGGCAATCTTGTAAAGGACACGGTATTCAAGGGCCGGAGGGAATGTTTTCTTGAGTTCCTCCAAGGCCCTGAGCACCTGATCGGTCACTTCTATCGCGTTGGAACCGGGGGACTGATAGACGATCATGGTGGCCGCAGGCCGGCCGTTGAAAAGAGACAAGAAGTCATAGGCCTTGCCGCCCAAATCTACTTTCCCTACGTCTCTGACTCGAATGGCCCGCGTACCTTCTCCGGTCTTGATAATGACATCCTCGAACTGTTCCACATCCGTAAGTCGGCCCAAGGTGTTTACGTTGAGCTGATAGATCTGATCCTTTGGTACGGGAGGCTGGCCGAGCTGCCCGGCTGCCACTTGCACGTTCTGCTGGCGCAATGCCCCAACCACATCGTCAATAGTGAGATCTCTGGCCCGCAGTTTGTCCGCATCCAGCCACAACCTCATGGAGTAATCCTTGCTCGGATACAAGGCAATGTTGCCGACTCCAGGTATTCGGCTCAACGGGTCCTTAAGGTTTATCGTCGCGTAATTGGTTATGAAGAGGTCGTCATACCGATTGTCCGGAGAAAACAGGCTAATGATAAGGACAAGGGCGCTCGACACCTTCTTGGTCGTCACGCCTTGCCGCTGAACGTCTTCGGGCAGTTGGGCCAGGGCCGCGGAGACGCGGTTTTGCGTGAGCACCGTGTTCATGTCAATGTTGGTGCCAAGATCAAAGGTGACATTCAACGTGTACGATCCATCAGCCGCACTCTGGCTCGACATGTAGAGCATGTTCTCGACGCCGTTTACCTGCTGTTCAATAGGAGCCGCGACCGTTTCCGCTATGACGCGTGGATCCGCGCCAGGATAGTAGGCGGATACTTGGACAACGGGCGGAACAATTTCGGGGTATTGCGCGATCGGGAGAGAGAAAATGGAAATGCCGCCCGCAAAGACGATAAGAATCGAGATGACCGAGGCGAAAATGGGCCTTTCAATGAAAAAGCGACTGAGCATGTCGGCCCTCCACTACTTTCCGGAATATGGTGTGTCCTTTTCGGGACCCTGAGGCGTGGAAGAGATGGGCGATTCCTTGGGGCTGACCTTGGCTCCAGGCCTTGCCCTTTGGATAGCGTTGATCACCACACGTTCATCCTTTGCCAACCCCTCGTCTATGACCCGGAGTGTTCCTTCGAGATGGCCGGTCTTGACCAGTTTTTGCTCAACAACGTTTTCCTTATTCACGACTAGCACGTACCTTCCGGCCTGGCCAATTCCCACTGCCAGTTCAGGTACCAGGAGAGCCTCCTTCTTCTGTATGGGAACTCTGACGCGTCCAAACAGCCCGGGTACCAGGAGGCCCTTTTCATTGGGAAAAATGGCCCTGACCTTGAGCGTTCCTGTACTTGGGTCAACTCGCGGTTCGGTGAAATCGACCTTTCCTTCATGGGGGAATCCGGTCTCATCAGCCAACTGGAGATAGGCAGGAGGCCTTTCCCTGTCAGTAGGTTTTTCGGTCCGAATGTTCGGCCACATTCGCATCAGCATTAGTATATCCCGCTCGCTAACGTCAAAATATACGTACACGGAATTGTCGTTAACAATCTCGGTGAGAAGCGTCTTTTCTCTCGCTCCGACCAGGTTCCCCACATCCACATAGTTACGGCTCACATTGCCGCTGATCGGAGCGATGACCCGAGTGTAGGCCAGATCGAGCTTTGCCTTCTCCAGATCGGCCTTGGCAATTCCTACCTGCGCGGCGGCGACCAGTTCTTCAGCTTTTTGCACGTCATATTGGAGCTGACTGATGGACGCGGAGGCAAGCAGCTGCTCCGCGCGCTTCAGATTTGCCTGCTTCAACTGGAAATCTGCCTGCTTTGCCCTCAGAGCAGCTTCAAATTGGTCAACCTGGGCCTGGAAGGGCCTCGGATCTATTATGAAGAGCAAGTCCTCTTTCTTGACCTCTGATCCGGGATCGAAATTAATGCGCTCCAACCAGCCCTCGACTCTGGCGCGAATCTCCACAAATTCCAACGCGGCAGTGGTCCCGGTGAATTCCAGGAATTGGGTCACTTCTTTGCTCAAGGGTTGGCTAACGATGACCTCAGCGGGAGGTGGCACAGCGACGTGGGCCTTTTCGCTGCAGCCGAAAATGCTCATTGAAGCCAAGGCGACAATAAGCAACACTCCTGATAATCTGATGGCTTTCATGAACCAAACTCCTGATTTCTATATGTGTAAGGATTTCACTACAGAAGTGCTGTTTGGGAGTCAATCAAAAACGCTCTTATTCCTTGTTTCAAGCCCTCATCGCCCGTAAATGCGTATGACCTGACTAAAAGGAGGCTTCAACTCCTTCCCACTGTGGAAGCTCACACAGGTCAAGGGTGTTAACATCCTTGCGAATTCTCCGTGGACAGCATTGGTCAGTGCGAGTATAGTACATGCTAGACGCAAGGTTCCCCGACCGGTAACATAGAGCCGGTTGAATGGACCAAAACGTAGGACGCGTGGCACCTCTGTTCAGAGACCGTTTTGGAGGCCGGACGAACGTGCCGGAGGCTGGATTTCCTGTATAATTGCAAGTTTCGAGTTCTGCGACAGGAGGGTAGTGTGAGAATCCGCGATTTAACGGGGCCATTGGGAAGGATGTTGGGGATGCCGGGTCGGGTACTCTCCGAAACCACCAATAGAGGCTTCAGGGGTTTTGTTAGGGAATGGCCGTCACTTTATGCCTTCTCTTGCTGGGCCCTGATCGGGACAACTTTGTTGTTCATGCTTTCAGGATGCGGCCGGTATAAAGAGGAGCTTGAGAGCGCCAAGCAGCAAATTGAAAAGCTGAACTCTGAGGTCACGAGATTGACTCAGGAGTCTGCCCGTTTGGACCAGGAAAAAAGTAGCCTAAGTGGTGATGCGAAGGCACTGTCAGATAAGAATACGAAAATGCAGCGAGAATTGGACGACCTGAATAAAGCCAAAGCAGCTCTTTCCACGGAAAATAACGAGCTTAAGAAGAAAAATAGCGTAGCCGAGGAGGAAATCGCTTCTCTAAAACGCGAAAAAGACCGGCTGGCCCAAGAGGTCGAGCAACTCAAGAAACGTGCGGCAGACCTAGAGCCACAACCGAAACCGCCTGCCCCCATGCCGGCCGAGGTCGGTCCACAGAGTGCAAAACAACCGAACGAACTCAGTCCCTGTGAAGCGGTACTTGCCTTCATGAAGGCAAGCGAAGGAATTGTTAGGCAGCAAAAAGGAGCAGACCGCACAAAATTGCTTGAACAGGCACACCAACAGTACGCCCCTAAAATGAAGGGAGCGCCTCCGAAAGCCGTGAAAGCCGCGGAAGATTGGGTGAAAGAGGGGACCAAATACTGGGATCGATCCCCTGAAGTTGCACTATCCCGCGTTCTTCAACTGAGGAACATTGCCCTGGAAGCTTGTGGAAAAGGTGCGGGAGAAGCCGGTTTCAAGTAATACGGCTGATTCCCTGCTGAGCTATCGAAGTCGACAATTTCCATAATAGAACGTTTTCCTGCTGCAACAAGAATTACATATTATGGCCAATTACGGGCCTGTCGGGCGCGATCGAGCGCGACGATTCGGGGGATTCTTATGCCAGCATTTCTGAAGCCGTCGCTCAACTGGCTGCTGGCCTTCTACTTTGTCCCCGGAAAATGAGTAACAGCGAATTACCAACGCCTCGAACATTCACGCTTTAATGGCCTCGTTCCATCAATGGTAACACCCCCGTATTGGGGTCGGAGCGGAGGAAACCAGAGGACTACAGATGCAGTCAAACCGAGGGGGTGTTACTCCTGCTTTTTGTTGGAATCCGTGACGTCGTGTTCGGAGGTCAGGCGTCTGGTGGTCTGTTCGAGCCTCTTGATAAGGGTTTCGATGAAAACCTGGTATATTTTGATTTTCAAGTCGGGGCTCTCGCGCTCCAGGACCTTCAGGTCCAGTTTCAGCACGATGCACGGGACGCGCGCTAACACATGGGCCGTACGAGCGGTGTTGGTCAGCGCTCCCATTTCGCCGAAACAAGCGCCTCGGTGCAGGTCGGTGATTTTGCGGTTATTCTTGATGACCCGCACAAGGCCTGAAAGAAGTATGTAAAATGTCGTGTCCACGTCTCCTTCCTTCAGTATCACCTGGGACCCTTCGTAGCGTATAAAGGTGCCGAACCGGATTATCTGTTCTATCTCCCTGCGGCTGAAGGTCCTGAAAAACTCTATGGGCCTGATCAGATCGACCTTTTTGCTCGCCTTCAGGTCTCTTACCGGGACACTTTTCCCTTTCAACGCGCCGTCAATTGCTTCGGCAAATTCCTTGCCGGATTTGTATCTTAGCTCCGGTTCCTTGTCCAAAGCCCGCTGAAACACGTGGTCCAGACCGGGTGTAAGGGCCGGATTAAAGGTCAAGACCGAAGGGGCCGCGGTATATCGTATATTGTCCATGAGTTCGTAAAGTGTGCGCCCCCCAAAAGGCCTTCTTCCGGTAAGCAGCTCAAAAAACACCACGCCCAGGGAGAAAAAATCGGTCTGCGGGGTCAGATCCAACCCCTTTGTCTGTTCCGGTGACATGTAGCTGGGGGTGCCCATAACCTGGAGTTCTCCCGACCTACTGGTGCTGGTGACCATGGCGATGCCGAAATCGGTGATCTTGATCCTGCGATCGCGTGTGAACATAAGATTCGCGGGCTTGACGTCCCGGTGGATCACGTCGTGGGAATGGGCGAAATCGAGGGCCAAACAGACCCTCTTGATCAATTCCGCCACTTTCGCGGGAGGCAATAGCCTTTCGGGTTTGTTGAAATTGGTGAGACTCTCGCCCTCCAGCAATTCCATTGCTATAAAGCAATAGTCCCCTTCTCGCCCCACGTCATAAACAGTAACAATATGGGGATGAATCAGGTTCCCGGCTATTCGGGCTTCCTCAAAGAACTTGTCGACTATGAATTTGAGATCTTTTTCCTCGTAAACAAGATCGAATCTTCTTGTCTTGAGGGCAACGAGCCGGCCTATCATCGGGTCTCGTGCGCGGAAGACCTCACCCATGTTTCCTCGGCCCAAGGTCCCAAGGATCTGATACCTGCCCATGGAGGTCGAGGGCTTTCCGTCGCGGTCGGACATGCTTTCGAGGTTGTTCACGGCAGTAATCACATTCCGTTATTGAATTGATTTCAGACCATTATAGCCCAAACGCCTTGGATAAGGAAGCCTCGGGTTGACATCGCGAGGATTGGAACCATAAACATATTATACCGTTTCGCTTTGGGTTTTATTGGTTGTGGCGTTTTCCGCCACGGAAGTTGATATCTAAATATTATTGCTGTGCCCGGCCTATTGGGAATGCGCATCAACAAGAGCCTCTAGCGGCACAATAAACGGGTGACGCTCAATGCCTCTATCCAAAGTGGTTAGAAACCTTGGCCGCTCCCAGGAGATCTTCGCGGTTCTGTTCCGACACGGCTTCGGCGATCTCCTGCAACGGATGGGGCTGCTTAAGTACCTGAGACTTACATGGCCCGGGCACAAGGGCCGCGAGGTTGAGCCACCGGCATTGAAGACGCCCGCTCAACGTTTTCGCCAGGCATTGGAAGATCTGGGCGGAGGGTTCGTCAAGCTTGGCCAGTTGTTGTCCACGCGGGCTGACATACTCCCGAAGAACTGGATTGAAGAGCTGAGCCACCTTCAAGATGAGGTTGCCCCTCTGGAGTTCGATCAGCTTTTGACCACGCTCGAATTCGATCTGGGTCCCCTGGCCGATAAATTTAGATTCCTCGATCCTAATCCCCTTGCTTCGGCTTCCATAGCCCAGGTTCACGCAGGAATCACTCGTGACGGCAACGAAGTGGTGGTCAAGATCCGCAAGCCGGGAACCAAAAAGACTCTGCTTCAAGACCTGGACATTCTTCAGGCTCTGGCGGAACTTCTGGCGAGACATGTCCCGGAGTCTTCCAATTACCGCCCTGTCCAGTTAGTGGAGGAGTATCGGGCCGCTCTGAAGCGGGAACTGGATTTTGCCTTGGAAGGGCGCAATCTTGATAGGTTTCGGTCCGACTTCGAGGCCTACCCAGGCATCGTATTCCCAAAGCCCCACTGGGAGCTTACTGCCGAGCGCGTCCTGACCATGGATCGAATCAGGGGGACCAAAATCTCTCTGATAACCGCTCTCCCCGGTGGAGAAACGGTCGCGCGCCGAATCGCGGAAACTCTCGCTGAGGCTATTCTCAGGCAAATATTGGAATTCGGCTTTTTCCACGGCGACCCTCATCCCGGCAACCTGATGTTGCTCGATGGAGAGAAGGTCTGCTTCCTCGATTGCGGCCTGGTGGGCCAATTGGACGAGCGAATGAGGGAAAATCTCATCGCCTTGGTATGGGCGGGCATTCGCCGGGAAGTCGATGTGGTGGCGGACATCCTGATACAGATGAACGCGGTTCCCGAAGACCTCGATCGAACTCAGTTCCTTAGAGAGGGGAATCTCTTTCTCGATCGTTTTTACAGGCTGCCTCTCAAACAAATTCACATCAGCTCCATAGTGGAAGAGGTCATGCACCTCATCAACAAATTCGGAATACAGGTGCCCAGCGACCTTCTGCTGGTGGGTAAGGCACTGATTACTCTCGAAGGTGTGGGGCGGAGTTTGGATCCTGATTTTGACGCGGTTGAAGTGGTCGGTCCGTTTGTCGGAGAAATTGCTCTGACGCATTACGGTCCGAAATTGTTGCGAAGAAGGCTGTTGGAGGGGTCCCGCGATATCCTTCGCCTATTAAGGGACCTGCCGGGAGACCTGCGCGAAATATCTCGCACGCTGCGTGAGAATCAATTCAAGATCATCGTTGAGCACAAGGGACCGAAGGGGTACTTTAGAGATTTGGACAGAGCCTCGAAGCGCATGGCCACGAGCATCATCATAGCGGCCCTTGTGATCGCTTCCGGGATGATAATCACGCCTTCGGGGGAACCTAGATTCATGGGGCTGCCGATCATAGGCATCATAGGCTTGGCTCTTGCCGCGGCCCTCTGGCTATGGTTGGTGTTCGATAGTTTCTGGAGGCGTTAACCCGAGACGGGCTGACTTTCGGGCGCAAACCAAATACTCGAAACATATCGCGGGCATTTGACATTTTGCTCCCCAAAGTGAGAATATACGGAGGACCACAGATCAATCGCCTCCCGCGAGGTCATGGAATCACATGTGTGAATCGAACGCATATTTGATCAAGGACGGAAAAGAACATCTCATAATGGAGAGCGTGACTTTCCTTAAGCCCGGTGATGGCGAAACGCTGCTGCGCAGCATGTTTGGAGAAGAGACCACCATACAGGCAAAGCTCAAGGAGATGGACCTCACCGGCCACCGGATAGTCCTGGAATCCACCTGATCTGGGAGTCGGACGTGATCCTGGTGCTGATAAACGCTCGCTTACGCGGGGAAGGTCCCCCCGAGAAAAAAGGAAATTTGTCACAGCAGAGTTCGCAGATGTGCAGCGCAGCCATCGTCATCGCGTGACCGTGGTCTTGCTCCGCGGTCTTTGCAGAGAGATGGCAATCTCAAAACCGGCGTAACGCAATGGGAAGCCGCCGCGTTTGGTTTCTGCTTGACACGGATTTCGCGGCTTTGTTAAACGGTAAGCAGGGCAAAAAGGGGTGATTGAGCCCATTCCCCAATGAGAGAGGCTTGGACCAGATGGCAGCAATGGAAGCCGTCATAGTCCTTAACGCGGGCTATGAATTCATGGGACTGATCTCGTGGCAACGCGCCATGACCCTCCTTTTTAACGGCAAGGTCGAAGTTGTCAAGGAATCCGAGAGAACGGTCAGGACGGTATCTCGAACTTTTCGAGTTCCCGCTGTAATTCGGCTCATCAAGTTCATCCGCCAAATTTACAGACGAGAGGTCCCGTTCTCCAGGAAGAACATCCTTGTGAGAGATGGTTATTTCTGCCAGTACTGCGGCCGGGATTTTACGTCCGGTGACCTGACCGTCGACCATGTAATCCCCAAGGTACAAGGGGGCGCCAACGACTGGAACAACGTGGTGGCTTGCTGCCGCTGCTGTAACATCAGAAAAGGCGGACGCACGCCCAGGCAGGCCGGCATGCAGTTGGTGAGAAAGCCCTTCAAGCCCACAATCATGGAATTTATAAATCTCTATTTGAAACGAAGATTCGGAGTCGGCCTCTCGGAAATTCTCGACTTCTGATTCGCGTATCACCGCTATCCGCGTTCATTGCGTGCCAACATCTTCGTTTGCAGCCGTTCACCAATGGAGTGAAGATCCGTCACTGTGGGGGTAGCGAAGAAATCTCTGCCTTCGAGCATTGAGATTATTTTCCAGCGAAACGAAGAATTTCGCGCCTCGGAATGGCGCAGACACGGCAATTCCAGTGCGAAAACACAGGGTCTACGGCACTACAGATTTTTTGATTGACACGGATTTGGCGTGTGATATGAGGGGAGCACTTCTCATCATACTTTTCCATCCCAGTGGAATAACACGAAACGGCCATTTAGATGCCGTTTTCGTGCTTTTAGGACTGTGCTCCCCCCAGATTGGAGAGACTACCAAATTTTGCGAGGTCAAAACTTCAGGCCAATATATTCACCACCACCGGTGGGACAGCGCCCACATCCAACCTCCGGTTACGACTTAAATACGATCTTCGATTCCTTGTCAAGATATTTTTTTGGTAATCTTTTGAGCAGTTGCGAGTTTTTTAGAGAATAGAGATTATCTAAACATCAACAATATCTTTAGATAAGAGAGACCAAAATCAGCCCCAAGAGCGTGTCCAAAGGCAAAAGGACCAAGTATAGCAATTCACCGTGACGGGGATGTCTTGGGCCGATTTGTAGGGGTGAGGCAGGCCTCGCCCAGGGCGCCGGACGCGGGATGTCGCCCCTACAGGAAGTGCGCCGTCCCTGGATTCATGTGGCGCGATAGTTCCGGTGTGGGGTCACGCAAAAGATTTACTTGACCAATATACGGCCGCGTTGAAAGAATCCCCTTACGGGCGTGCTGCCCCTTTGAGTTTCTGTGCCCTACGTCACGTTACAAATCATTGAAAGTCCCGGCAAATGGCCTTTGAATACAAACCATTTGAAGAGATAGCCGATGCGGTTCAAGGCCTGCACACACCCGGCCGCGTCGTGGCATTGGCGGTTCTGACTATTATTAGCTTCGGATTGATAGTTAATAGCTCTTGGAGGGCTACCCCGGACAGCGCTCTGTACTTGGAGCTAGGCGAATCGCTGGCTCACAGTCGAAGCTACACGTTCAACGGCGAACCCCACACCTATGTTCCTCCGGGGTTCCCCTCACTGGTGGCCGCGTCTGTTCGGATTTTTGGAGAAGGTTTTCTCACGTACCGCATCTTAATGGCCGTCATGGGATTGCTGGCCGCTGTGGCGGGATACTTTTTCGTTCGGCGGCTTTGCGGGCCGGATGTCGGCCTGCTGGTTGGTGGGCTTTTTGCCCTCAACCATGCTCTCTTGCACAATTCCACTTTCACCACGGCTGATGTGCCCTTTGCTCTTTTCACTCTGTTGGGGCTGAACGCGGTCCTGTCCGCGGCCAAGAATCCGCATAATCTTTCATGGACGATTGCTGCAGGCATACTCATTGGAATCCCTGCCCTGATTCGCGTCAATGGGTGGGGGGTGCCGCCGGCGGCCGCGATCTTTCTGTGGTACGCGTGGAAGGACACGACCAGGAGTAGCAAGTTGGTTATGGTCGCGGTCTTTTTGGTTTTTGCGTTCCTTGCCCCCGTGGGGTGGGTACTCTACAAAAGCTCATTTCCAGGGTCGTTCAATGAAGGGTCTTACCTCAACGCTGTTTCAGGGAGGACAGCGTGGATGCAGCTCTCAATAATTCTCACCTCCGCATGGAATTATGTAGCGGAAATCAATTACGCGCTCATTGGAGTGGTGGTAAAGACCAACTTCCTGGAGATCATCGTCCCCGCGATCACTCTTGTGGGAATGGTCGCGGCCTTCCTGAAAAGGGAGCGCTTCTTAGTCGTCTTGACTGCCATACAATTCGCCGGTCTCCTGTTGACCCCAGCGGGGAGCCGTTACGTGCTTGCCCTTATACCGGCATTGTACCTGTTCCTAGCTCTGGGACTGCTCCGGTTCAACAATTGGATTTCTTCGAAGCTGAATAATAGCGGCAGGGTGGGGCTGCAGCCGAAGTTTGTTTTGGTGGTATGTTTCGCGGTCATGGCGGTCCTCAACCTTGGACACAACGCTCTGACCATGGTGCAGGCCAGGAATCCTGTCGAGGCCGGTGGGGCTGAGACTTCGAGAGACCTGCCATTTTTTACCGCGGGTCGCTGGCTGCGTTCCCACGCCGCCAACGAAGTGGTCCTGACCATGCATCCCAGGGTGATCCATTACCTGTCGGGCCTACCTACCGCAGAGCTTGTGCGGTCCGGAGTTCCGGAAGACCAGGTTTGGGTTGACGCGCAGGATCAGATCCAAACTCTGATAACCACACGCCAGCCGACGTTCTTCTTTTCGGACGCCAAAGACACAAAACTATATCAGCAAGTGGCGGCAACCATCGAGCACATGGGCCTGAAATTGGAAGAAATTCCGGAAGCGCGATCGTCAGAGCGGTTTAGGTTGTGGAGAATCGTCAAGGATTCCCGACGACCAGTTTTTTGACTTACCTGCTATGAAATAGGGGGACTCTGCCGCATGTTAATTCTGGAGTTAGCCTCCAGAAAGTGATATAATTAATCCGCTCTTAAGTGTCTTTTTGCTTGACAAATATAAGGATAATTGAGCATTTCCCTCTCATTACAGAGGAACAAATTGCGGTCTCGAGGGAAATCGAAGGCGGAGAAGGTTCGTCATCGGTCGCGGAGTCCACGGATGATCAAGGCGGCGCTTCTGTTATTTCCAATAGTAGTGACAGGATCTCTTTTCCTGATCCTTTATAACAATACTTATCACGGGCGAATGATACTGATAGGTCTTGTGCTCTTGAACATGGGCATACTTATGGTTCGAGCGGGCCGCGGCCGTCTTCGGGACGCTCTGGCATGGGCAAGATTCTCCGCGCTGTGCCTGATAGGTGGCCTGGCCGCGTTATTGTTGGTGGAAGCTCTCTTCCCTCTGGTTCTGCCCCGCGAGTACAATCAAATCCTGGACCTGTCCAAGAGCTTCATCCACCGCGGGGAACCAAAGGTAGATCCCAGAACTGTTGTATTTGAGAACCCGGATCAAAGAATACGGCATCCCCAAAACGGGCCGTCCGAGGCCGAGTTGCGCGTCAAGTCCTGGCACACGCCAGGGCAGCCTTTCACCTACTATGGTTACGATCCCAATTCGATGAAGCACTACGTTAACAAGTTCCGATGGAATTCCCACGGGTATTTCGATCATGACTACGACTACACGCGGCCCGAGGGAGTCTATAGGATAGTAGTTATTGGCGACTCCTACGTTGAAGCGGCCCAGGTGCCTTTGAGCCGGTCCTTTCACAAGCTTGTGGAGGCCGATCTGAACACTGGGGCAGCTGTTTCGGACCTTCGCCCCAAGATTGAGGTTATCGCCCTGGGCAATTCCGGCACAGGCCAGGTCGAGCATTTCAAAGTCCTGCGAGAGCGCGCGGCCTTGTTCAAACCCGACATAGTGGCGGTAGCCCTGTGCAGCAACGACTTCTGTGACGACGATCCGCACCTGAAGGAGCAGCTTAGGCTGACAACCGGTGGAGTCCTGCCCCGGATTCGCAATTTGGTGAGCCACGGTTTCTTCGCTCTCGCGTTCGCAGAGAACCGGATCGAAGACCTTCGAAGAAACCGGGTCAACGTATGCCCTGAATTGCTTCAGTGGGCGGATTCCAGGATTCCCGAAGTCGAGGAGGCATGGGCGCGAACGTTGGGCACTATCCGAGCGTCCAGGGATTTTTGTCAAACACGCGGCCTGACCTTCCTGTTGGTTTATTTGGGATCGGATCTGGAAGTGAAATACGCGATTGATCCGGAAGGCACGATCGAGCGCCTCAAGGCCATGGGTGGACCTCACAAGCAGATTAAATGGGACATGAACAAATCGGTGAACAGGGTAAAGTCGTATTGCGAAGAAAATGACATTATTATGATCTCTCTGCTGGAACCCCTCATCGAGGCGCAAAAAGAGACCGGAAAACCTGTCTTTGGCGATCATTACACCATGTTCGGCCACCAGGTGGCTGCACAGGTCCTTGCACGAGCCATAGATTTCAGGCTGCAAACCCATGTAGCCGAAACACCCACCTTGAGGCGCACCGTTTCTCCGGAGTCCGGCGGTACAAACCGACCTACTTTAGACGCGTCGAGGACTGTTCAGCCTTCTGAGGTCAATTTCGTTCCTGCGTCGGCCGAGCAGGTCCCAGCCAGATAACTCCCGCACCTCTGAGCACTTCTTACCGCTGTGACTCGATCGGCAACAAGTCCCTTGCCTCGATAATTTCGACCGTGTTACCTTCGATGATAGTAATTCTACCGCAGGCTCAAGACAGGGGAGGGCGTGTTGAGACTCCATGCGATCGGCTTTGGTTCCCTCAACCTCGACGAATTCTGGGAGGTGGACCAAGATTTCTTGAGGGACCATGACCTTAATCCCGGGGAAGAGTACGTCAAGGACGTACAATGGTTCGCCCGAATCTACCCCGCCTTGCTAAGACAAGGAGCTTTGAAAGGGAGCGATCCCGGAGGCTCCGCGGCAAACATGATCGCGGCGCTCCGTAAGATGGGCTTGAATACCGGGTTTTACGGGGTCACCGGCAAGGACGACGCCATAGCGCTCAGACTGGAGGAGCTTGGACAGGCAGAAAATCTGAATATAGGGCAGGTCGATCTCCCGGCCGGAAGATGCCTTGCGCTTATCGACAAGAAGGATATCGCAAGGGACAGGGCCTTGGTGATCCTCCCCAATGCCAATGACTTGGCGGGCTCGGAAGGAATTGACCTGCCCTATTTCCAGCAGGCTCAATGGGTGCATCTTACTTCTTTCGTGTCGAGAAGACCTCTGGAAGCTCAGATAGCGCTGGTGAAGCAACTTCCCACCAACACACGGGTGAGTTTCGACCCTGGAGCGGTTTATTCCGCGTTCGGGTTGGATGAATTGAGGCCGCTTCTGGAGCGAACCGATGTCCTGTTCACAACCGAAGAAGAGTTGAACACCATGACCGGTGTCTCTTTCGTGGAACAGGGGGTTACTGCTTTGACTGAAATCGGCGTGAGAACAGTGATCCTAAAAATGGGGGCAAGAGGGTTAAAGGCATTTGAGGCCGGCCGCTGGTTTCACCAAGCGGCTGTGCCACCGGCAAATATGAAGGACCGAACGGGCGCTGGTGATGTTGCTGCGGCAGGGTTTGTGGCAGGCCTGATCCACTCGTTGTCCATACCGCAAGGTTTGGAACTGGCAGCTCTGGCTGCATCCCGAAGCATCGAAGGCTACGGCAGAAGCTGCTATCCGGACGCGGCTCTCTTGAATGGCTTTCTTTCGAAGCTAAAGCAGTCTAAGGCTCAGTCCATGAGCCCGTGAGGTACCCGTTCACTTACGTGCGGTGTGAAGAGATGCCTCTTGTGTGGTTGTGGGTTTCTTTATCTTTGAAAATCCCCCCTGACCCCCCTTTACTAAGGGGGGAATTGCACGTTGCCTCTTCACCCCCCTTTTCTAAAGGGGGGGAGGGGGGATTTTTCCCCCCTCAAAACTGAATGGATATGCCGTGAGCTGAAAGGGACGTGACTAGTAATTCTTTCCGATGATTGGAGGTTGTAAATGGACAGACGGCCGGGCCGGGTATTTATCACGGATTGCGAAGGACCAATTACCAAAAACGATAATGCGGCGGAGCTTGCTGAAGCCTTTATCCCGAGCGGCGATCGTTTCTTCCAGAAAATCAGCCTCTATGACGACTTTCTTGCCGAAGTGGTCCGCAAGCCCGGTTACAAGGCGGGGGACACATTGCGATTAATCCTCCCTTTTTTCAAGGCCTTCGGGCTTGACACCCACACGATGATTAGGGTTTCCCGGCGAAATATACAAATGATCCCACAGGCCGATTGCATGCTCCGCGAGATACTGGACCTTATGCCTGCGTACATAGTAAGTACGAGTTACGCACCCTATATACGCGCTGTTTGTGACGCCCTGGCCTTTCCGTTTATGAATACCTTTTCCACTGCAGTAAACCTCGACGATTACACCCTTAAGGAAAACGAAAAGAAAGTGCTGAAGGACCTCCACTCACGTATCGTGGATTTGCCGGATTTTGCAATTCCATCGAGCGCCAAATCAGCCGACGACCTGGCGGATAAGGATCGCGGGACCGTGGCTCAATTGGACGAAATCTTCTGGACAATCCTGCCGGGCATGGAAATTAACCGAATCATCGAGGAGGTCAACCCTGTCGGCGGGCATGAGAAGGCGCTTGCCATAGAGAAGATCGCGTCGCTGGAAGGAGCTGAGTTGCGTGACGTGTTTTACGTTGGCGACAGCATCACCGATGTGGAAGCGTTCCGCCTGGTCAAGGCTGCCGGCGGAATGGCCGTTTCTTTCAATGGAAACGACTGGGCGATCAAGGCGGCGTCGTTCGCTGTAACGTCTCGGAGCGCACTCCCCATAGGCTGGCTCGCTGTCATGTTCATAAACCAGGGAACGCGCGGCTTCGAAGATCTGATGATGAGCGAACTCGCGCCGGACAATCTGGAACGCATCTCAAGCTTCAGTTCCCGCGTCAGAAAAGAGGTTCGCACCGAAAAGATTGGAAGCCTGGGATAAGGACCGCGGAATGACATTCTTGAAACGGCGCCCTCCTAATGCTAAAATGTTAAAACGCGAACCTGGCCCGGACAGCGCGCACGATGACCTAAACGCTGCAAATGTTGCTGAATCCGATGAGAACATATCTGAGTGCAGAGAAAGAGACAACGGATGAACCACGCTCGTAGGCGTTGGATCACGCCTCGACTAGTTGTCCTGACGCGCAATAGATTAGAGGAAAGCGTTCTGGCAACCTGTAAAGGAAGCGCCTGGACGAAACTTAGCTCCGCATGGCGCTATAACGGTTGCTCCCAACGACAAAACTGCTCCATAGAGTGCCAAAGCATGGCCACCTCCTGACCGCTGGTTGAACTTGGTCTGTTAAGCATGCGGCCCCGCAATTCCATTTTCAAACCAACCCACTACCCCTCGTGCGTATTCCTTGACTTTCCACCTCTCTTTGTGGCTTATTAATGAGTTTATGAGTCCAAGTTCGGGCATCCGGAAGTCCGCCGGTGCACCGCTTCCCAAGGGGTACCAATGAAGCAGTACAAGACCGAAGACGTACGCAATGTGGTGGTCGTCTCCCACGCAGGCTCGGGAAAGACGACTTTGTGCGAGGCTATGCTTTTCGATTCCGGGGCCGTCGACCGCGTGGGGAAGGTCACGGACGGCACTTCGAATTTTGATTTCGATCCGGAAGAGATCAAACGGAACATTACCATAACCACGTCCCTATTTACCGTGGAGTGGAACAAGAAAAAGATAAATATATTGGATACACCCGGCGATCCCAACTTCGGAGCGGAGGTGACTGCCGGTGTCAGAGCCGCTGATATCGCTATCCTCGCGGTGGATGCGGTGGATTCGATTAAGCCTCTAACCGAGAAAGTCTGGGCCGCGATAGAGGCCGCAAATGCCCCTCGTTTGCTGGCCGTGACGAAAATGGACCGGGAAAGGGCCGACTTTGACAAGGTGTTAAACGATGTTAAGGAAGCCCTCCAGGTCAAACCTCTGGTCTTGCAGATCCCCATAGGCAAGGAGGCGGGTTTCAAAGGGGTCGTGGACCTGCTCTCCATGAAAGCCGTTTCCTTCGACGGGGATGGGAAGAACTATTCCAAAGCCGAAATTCCTGCAGACCTCGCGGACGAAGCGGCCTCACGGCGTGAGGTGCTTATCGAGGACCTGGCTGAAGTTGACGACGAGTTGATGGAACGATACCTGGAGGGCCAGGAACTGGGCGCTGATGAGCTGGCCTCAGCCCTCCGGCGAGGCATCCTGCAAAGGGTTTTTGTGCCGGTGTTTGCCTGTTCCGCCCTGATGAACAAGGGAATTCAGCCCATTCTGGACGTTATCGCCGACGCGTGCCCGTCTCCCGCGGATATGCCTCCGGTAGCCGGCGCCACACCGTGGGGAGACGAGCAAACAAGGTCCGCGTCACCCGACGAACCATTCTGCGCGTACGTCTTCAAGACCCTGGCCGACCCTTACGCGGGGAGGCTGACACTTTTCCGCATCTTTTCAGGTAAGTTGTCACCTGACTCGAACTTCTACAATGCTACTCGCCAGGCCAAAGAGCGTTTCGGACAGCTCCTGGCCATACAGGGGAAGCATCAAAAGCAGTTGGAGTCGGCTCAGGCCGGTGACATAGTTGCCGTAGCCAAACTTAAGGAAACCTTAACCGGGGACACCCTTTGTGATGAAAAGGCACCCTTGATTCTGCCTTCTTCAACCCTACCCCAGGCGGTCATTTCCTTTGCCATCGAGCCCAAGGCCAAAGGGGACGAAGAGAAGATCACCCAGAGCCTTGCCAAGTTGGCGGAGGAAGACCCGACATTGTCGGTGACGCGGGATCGCCAAACCAACGAATTCCTCATATCCGGAATGGGTCAGGTCCACATTGAGGTTACGGTCGACAAGCTGAAAAGAAAGTTCGGTGTGGATGTAAATCTCAAGACACCCAAGGTCCCATATAAGGAAACCATCAAGGGCAAGGCCAAGATCGAAGGAAAACTCAAGAAACAGACCGGTGGACGGGGTCAATTTGCCGTGGCCTGGCTCGATCTGGAACCCAGGAATAGAGGTGAAGGATTTGAGTTCGTCGACAAAATAGTCGGTGGCGCGATTCCCAGGCAATACATTCCAGCCGTGGAAAAAGGTGTTTTCGACGCGATGAACGCCGGCGCACTTGCCGGATTCCCTGTCATTGATGTTAGGGTCACGGTTTTTGACGGCAAGTACCATGATGTGGACTCCTCTGAACAAGCCTTCAAGATAGCGGCTTCCAAGGGGTTCAAGAAAGGTATGTTGCAGGCTAACCCTGTACTCCTGGAACCGATCATGAACATGGAAGTGACCGTGCCGGAGGAGTGCATGGGAGATGTCATGGGAGACCTCAACGCTCGGCGGGGGCGCATAATGGGCATGGATGCCAAGGGTGGCAGCCAGGCGATCAAAGCGCAGGTCCCTATGGCCGAGGTGCTGAAATACGCCTCGGACCTGACTTCAATGACGTCGGGCCGCGGCTTGTTTTCGATGGAGTTCTCTCACTACGAAGAAGTGCCCGCGCACATTTCCGATAAGATTATTGAAGCCTCCGGCAAACGAGCCGAAGAAGAGGACTGAGAAAGGAATTGCGGGGAGAACCTTTTTGTAAAAAGGTTCCTCCCCGCACCCCTCTCCAAAAACTTCTATATTATGGCCGGTTAGGCAGCTTCCGCTAACAGCGGAAGCTGCCTAACCGGCAAAACATGAAGCTTCTTGAAAGGGGTACCGAGGCAAACTGTTTCGCACAAAGAGGTTCCCACGAGAAGTTCGTTGAATGGGGAATTACGAGATGTCGTCAGGCACAATCATTGCCGTATGCACGAGCAAGAAAAAAGGAATCCCGAAATCCGATGTAGGCTCCGGGTTTCTCGAAGAAGGCTTCGGCCTCCAGGGGGATGCTCACGGAGGGGATTGGCACAGGCAGATCTCTCTGCTCTCCATTGAGCAGATCGGCACCATGAAGGCCAAGGGACTGGATGTCAAACCCGGCAGCTTTGCCGAGAACCTCACCACCGAAGGCTTCGACCTTGCCGCGGTTACGGTCGGGACACGCCTGAAGATTGGAGAATCCGCGCTGATTGAAGTCACCCAGATAGGCAAGGAATGCCACACTCGATGTGCCATCTATAACAAGGTCGGGGAATGCATAATGCCCGAACAAGGAGTATTCGCGAAGGTGGTGACCGGCGGCCTTGTCAAGTCAGGGGACTCCATTGATTTTGCCTAAACGGCCTTCGGCCTGATCTCGAATCCCAACTGCGAAAAGATTTCGCCATTCAGAAATTTGTAGAATTTTCGTCCGACAAGGTGGTTCGGTCCGGGCTCTCGCCTGAAACCACAATCGGCGGTCTTGCCCGTCCTACGTACGGGCAAGACCGCATCCTGTAGGGCGGTTGATTCAGAGGCTTGGCTGCACGCACCGCGCTGACGAAAGACTGACCAAATCCCTCTCCTCTTTTGCATGACCATCACCAGGTGACTTTGGACTGGCATTTCTGCGAAAGTATTTCGCATTCTGTCAAAAAATTAATACATTATTCAAGTGTTAACTCAGCTCCCTAATGTAATTGTTTAGTAAAATCACGCATCATCCAGATGGCACTTAACTTGCACACTTTCCCTGTGACACGCTGATCTCGAAAGGAGACAAAATGTCGCGCGACCCCGAACAGCTAAGAAAAGTAGAAAATATGCTGTTGATGGAAATGGAGCGCAACGGCCGCATCATGGTGAGGAGCATCGATAAGATCCACGCCAAGACAGGCCTCTCCTACACAGTAATTTCTGAAATGGCCGGGCAGTTGCAGAAAAGAACTTCCTACAAAAAGACCGCTTGATTCAGTTTTCTTACCCCGGTGATGGAAGCCCTGCTCTTGTTAGCGGGGCTTTTTCGTTTCTTCCTCGCGTGTGTTGGAAGGCTCGGCCCACGTCTGGAAGGGCGATTTGTTTGGTTGAGCTTAGAAGTTACACAAAACCATTCTGCCGCATAGAACTTAGAGTTCGCAGCAATGTAGGGGCACGGCCTGGAGGCTGTCTCAAAACTGATTGATACAGCGGACTCCTGGTATGCGGCGGGTAGCCCGGACGTTCGGTGGCACAGGCTTCCAGCCTGTCTATTAGAATGACCGGCAATCTCGCGTTCTGCGCGGGACGGTCCCACCCGCGGGTCGCGAAGCGACAGGAGGTCTGGTGGACGAACAAATTCGTGGACCTGCTATATTCATCCATGAATCAGTTGCAATACCGCAGGTCTAGACCTCTTGTGCCTGGGGCACCCGGAGGCAGTAGCCTCCGGGCTACCCTTCATTAGCCGCTGTAGTTCAATTCGTAGCACGATCTAAACCTGTCACCGACTTTTGAGACGGCCTCCATGCCGTGCTCTTACTCCGCGCCCTCTGCGCCCTCTGCGGTGAGAGATCTTATGCCTTCGCGGCTAAGGCGCCTCCGCAAGGGCGGATTTGGGGTTGACTTCCCGTCTGGCTCTGCGGTATATTGATCTCTGCGCGGGAATAACTCAGTGGTAGAGTGCAACCTTGCCAAGGTTGAAGTCGCGGGTTCAAATCCCGTTTCCCGCTCCACCCAGCAACCAATAATATTCAAAACGACCCTCGAAAAGCTGTATGCCAAGTGTTTGCGGCTTCGTCGGGGGTTTTAGGTTCTGGCGTTTCTCCATTTCCGAGCTTTATCCGGTCACGGGCCAGGTAGACGAGGATATCTTGTTCGGTGAGGCAAGGTAGGGTTTATGCCCTCGAACTTTGCTTCATGCCCGGCGCTGAACGGGTACTACCAGCACGTGATATTGATGGACCCTGGGGACGGCATGAGTTATCCTACCTCCCTTAGGATAGTTCAAATATGGCATCGGCAGTATGACACTCACGAGGAGGGGAGCACCACATGAGAGTCTGCAGGGTCGCCTTGATGTTTCTCGTCGGTTTGACGGTCTCCTTTAATCTGGCGCTTGCCGGAGTAGAGTTCGAGAAGTCGCCGCCGCTCACGGAGACCATCCGAATTCCTGTCGGGGAAGTGAAACCATCTGCCGAGACACAACTTCCACTGATCACCTGGGGGGGCGATATAGCGACAATTCTTGCCAACGGCAATTCCTCCAGCACCACCACGGAAAGCATTTTCGGCAAGAAGGGGTTGAAGTTCAAACTTGCCCGGATGGACGAATTCAAGAAGCAGGTGGAGTCATATCTACGGGGTGAGATGCCATATCTCCGAGGAACCATGGGAATGATCAACATGGCTTCCGAGCTTCTTTCGCAAGACCCTAGAACTCGGCCTATCGTGGTGTACCAGATGACCTGGTCCTCCGGCGGAGACTGTCTTGTCGCGAAAGAAGGAATCAAGTCGGTGAAGGACCTGAAAGGGAAGACCATCGCGCTCCAGGCTTATGGGCCCCATGTAGACTATCTCGGTAACCTCCTGAAAGGAGCCGGCCTGTCCACCAGGGATGTGCAAATACGGTGGACGACAGACCTCACAGGTGCCGAGAATACGCCTGCGAAAGCACTTCACCGGGCCGACGTCCAAGCTGCGCTGGTCATCATTCCCGACGGCTTGACCCTAACCTCCAACGGCACCGTGGGCACCGGCGCAGAGGGGTCCGTCAAAGGCGCCAGGATCCTTTTATCCACCAAGACGGCTAACCGCATTATCGCGGACGTCTATGCCGTGCGCTCCGACTACTTTGAGAAACACAAAGACAAAGTTCAGGCATTCGTGCACGGCTTGATGCTCGGCGAGCAACAATTGAAGGCCCTGGTAGCGGCCAAAGATAAACGGCCGGCAGATTTCAAGAACATGATCACCGCGGCTGCACGGATTCTTCTCGACAGCCCCCAGGCTGTCGCAGATGCCGAGGCCCTGTACGGGGATTGTGAGTACGTGGGATTCCAAGGCAATGTGAAGTTCTTCGGGGACCCGGAATGGCCCAGGTATTTTGTCAAGGTGACCGATGAGATCCAGTCCACCTTCGTCAGCATTGGCCTCCTGAACAAGAAGGTCCCGTTGGAGCATGCAAAATGGGATTTTGATAGGTTCAGGACAGGCCTTACGGGCATCGATACCGTGGAGAGCCCGCGGTTCAAAGCTGAAGAGGTTGCCCGGGTTGTGGAGAGAAGGCGCGCGATGGGAGCCATGGAAGAGGGAGAGTTGTTTTCCTTCGAGATATTCTTCAAACCCAACCAGAATACCTTTGAGGCAGAGATGTACGCGCCTGATTTCGATAGGGTGGTGCAGTTGGCTTCCACATATGGAGGAGCGATCATCATCGTGGAAGGTCACAGCGACCCGCTTGGGTATCTCACCAGAAAGAAAAAAGGTGCGACAGAGATCGAGCTGAAGAGGGTGGGGCAGGCTGCCAAGAACCTGAGCCTCACGCGCGCCTTAAGCGTGAGAGATGGCATTATGGCGTACGCGAAAGGCAAATACATATCCCTCGACCCCAGCCAGTTTAGCGTAGTGGGCCACGGCATCTATCAACCCAAGAACGGTATGTGCGGCAATGAACCATGCGCTCCTAAGACCCCCGAAGAGTGGCTTTCCAACATGAGAGTGGCCTTCAGGATTATTCAGGTCGAGGCGGAAAAGTCCGTGTTCTCTCCTCTTGAATGACAGAGGAACGGAGGCTCGTCATGAGAAAGTCCGTCCCTATCGCTCTGGCATTCGGAATGCTTCTGGTTATTTCGAGCCTGGTCGGCTGCCGGGAGGGCACTCCTCCCAGGACCCAGAACGAGGTTCCGGCGCAAACAGCCAAGACTGGCCTTCTCGATAGCGGCTGGCCGTATCTGACCAACGAAATCGGCCAGGTTGAGCCGGTGGAAAAGCTGACGAGACGGAACTTCGTGCTAATATTTGACGGCTCCGGCAGTATGAGCGAGCGAGAGTGTCTTGGAAAGGCCGGTTCCTACGCCGACAAGTGCGAGGCCGCCAAAGCAGCGGTGATGGAGTGGGCCAAGACGGTTCCTGAAGACGCAAACGTGGGGTTGGTGGCCTTCCATAATAATGGGTGGTCACAGCTCCCGCTACGAGGCCTGAATATAGGCGAAATAGCCAAGGTTCTCAGAACCGTGCAGCCGGGAGGGAATACTCCGCTCGGTCGTGCTTTCGAGATCGCCGGTCACATGCTGAAGAAACAGGGCGGCCGCCAACTTGGGTACGGGGAGTACACCATAGTGTCGGTCACCGATGGTATGGCCACAGATTCCAAGGAGCTTACCGAGCAGGTAAAACAAGTCTTGGAGAAGAGCCCTATCATCGTCAGCACCATTGGTTTCTGTATCGGAGATAAGCATGACCTCAATCAGAAGGGGCGCACAATCTACAAAACCGCCGATGACCCCGAGTCTCTCCGCAAGGGGCTGCTGGAGGTTCTGGCAGAGGCCGAAAAGTTCGATGTTGCTACCTTTAGTAAGTGACCGGACTGTTCACCCGTTGACCTGGCGGAGAGTGTATTCATGAACAGAAGGGTCGTTGGAGCTTTGCTGCTGCTGCTGGTCGGTGCGGTGGCGATCGTTGCGGCATGGTTCCTGCTACCGCTATTCAAGGAGATACAAGAGAAGGCGGCGACCGATGCACAGGACACCAAGGGTAAGATCTCCCTGGTGCTGGACAATTGGACGGGTTACTTCATCTTCCGATCAGCGGAAATGAAGAAACAGCTTCGGAGAGCCGGATGGCTGCTGTCATGCGAGGATGACAATGCCGACTATACCCGGCGAATGAAGAGGCTCAGGGATGGCGAGATAGACTTTGCCGTGGCAACGGTGGATTCATTCGTTGTGGATACCGCTGGATTCGGCGTGCCAGGAACGATCATCATGGTGATCGACGAATCCAAAGGCGGAGACGCCATCCTAGCGCGAAGCGATAAGGTGACGAGCCTGGATGACCTCAAGGGCCGGCCCAACATTGCGGTGTCCTTCACGCCTGACAGCCCCAGTCACTACCTGCTCAAGGCCGCATCGCATCATTTCCATGTTCCTGAACTGTTACCGCCGCCCGGGCCGCTCCGGATCGAAACCAAGGGGTCCACTGAAGCGCTCGCGAAACTCCTGCAAGGCAACACCGATGTGGCTGTCATGTGGGAGCCGGATGTGTCGCGGGCCTTGTCACAGCAAGGTATAGTGAAGATCCTGGGAACGGAGGATACCGAAAAGCTAATTGTAGACATACTTCTGGTGAACAGGAGGTTCGCCCAGAAGAATCCGGATGTGGTGAAACTGGTTCTCTCCGCGTACTTCGGGGTGCTCAAGGAGTTTCAGCAACAGCCGCAACTGCTACGCGAGCGACTTGTTGCGGAAACAGGGCTTCCCGAGGGTTCGGTGGATTCTATGCTCAAAGGAGTAAGATGGGTGAACCTAACAGAGAACTGCGAGCAGTGGTTTGGCATAGCCGGGCCAGGAATCTCCGGGCAGGAAGTTCTTGTAAACACCATTGAGTCTACCATCAGCACTCTGATACATGCGGGTGATTTTTCAACAAATCCCGTGCCATCGGGTGACGCGTACCGCTTGATCAACAGCTCGTACCTCAAGGATCTCTTTGTGAAGGGGATCACCGGGTTCAAATCCCCCGGCAAGGGAGAGCCTCCTGCCGACGCCAAAAGCTCCTTGCAAGCCCGGTTCACATCGCTTGACGAGGGCGGATGGCTTGCGCTCAGAGAAGTGGGCACGCTACGAGTTGACCCTGTCATATTTCAGAGTGGGTCCCATCAACTGGACTTTATGGCCAAGGAAGTCATCGATCAGGCGGTGGATATCTTGAAGCACTATCCCCATTTCAGAATGGTGGTTAAGGGCCACACAGGCACAGCGGGCGATCCCGCGCTGAACCAACGTCTCTCTCAGGAGAGGGCCGAGGCTGTGACCAGGTACCTTGAAGTTACCCACAACATCGATCCGAAGAGGATGAAGGCCGAGGGCTACGGAGGCGCTGTTCCGCTTCCGCGTAAACCGGATGAATCGGTGAGGGCGTGGGAATACAAGCTGCCCCGAGTGGAGATCGTACTGGTGCGAGACGAACTTTGACTGCACCTTTCTTTTCAAGAGAGCGCCCGAAACGCGGCCGTCAGCCGCATCCGGCCGGAGGTCCTCAGGCCTGACGGCCCGTCGAGTACATATGAGCAACCGACGATCAGAATCCTCCCAGTCGAACCGTCTTTCGGACGCGGCTATGCGGAGAGCTGTGCGTAATGAAGCTTTGACTCACCCTGCGACGATCTACCCGGGTGTCCTTGGAGTGCTCGGAGGGCTCGCGGGGGCGCTGTTCGCGTCACCCGCCTGTATTGTGTTTTCCTTGGGAATGCTCGTGTTCGGGGCCGGCAGCGCAATAGTCAATTTCTACTTTCGAGACACTATTATTGCACAGCGGTACGCACGTAAGCTCAAGGAGGAATGGGCCGAACAAGAGCGTAGGCGCGTTCTCGCCATACAAGAAGACCTCCAAAGCATCGCAGGAGCCGGCGTTGACGACCTTGTTCCCCAGGCCGTTGCCCAGTTCCAACAGATCAACGAGAAGTACGGCAGACTGCAAGCACTTCTGGAAGATGTCCCCGGCGGGCCCGAATTAAGCGGTAGGATTTCATTCGCTGCCGAACAGGTATATTTTAATGTCCTGGACAACCTGAGGAGCGTGTCGGCAGCGCTGAAAGGAGCGGCAACCATAGACTTCGACGACATCAGCCACCGCCTCGAGGCTCTCGCCGCAATCGAAAGGCCCACCGACGCCGACAAGCGCGAAGCAGAGACCTTGAAGAAACGGTTGCAGCTCCGAGATGCACATCTAGGAAAAGCCGACGCACTTCTGAGCCGCAACGAGGAAGCTATCACCGGGATTGACGAGATGACCGCAGTGATAGTGAGCGGAGACAAGACAGATGATCGATTTGCCATGGTAAATCCGGAGTCATCTGTGGAGCGTCTGAATGAGCTGGCGAGAAGTCTGAGCACGCAAGAAAAGGAAACCATGGTGTGATCTCTCGTCCGACCGAGAGCGGTAGCGCTTGCAGGACGTCACGAAGAAGGGCGAGTTCGAGGATCGTAGCGGACTCGGCTCGACCGTTGTCCGGAAACCCATCAAATTCTGCCGCCACTTCCGGTGAGTGGCCGGTTGCCGCATCGCAAGGTTCTTCAAGGGGGTTAATTCAATGAAACGTAGTGTTATCGTCGGCCTGGTCCTTGTGACCCTCATGTGCTGTAGTACCGGCATGGTTGCTGCCGCACCCACGTTCCGGGTTGCTTGGTCACATTACACCGGCTGGGAGCCTTGGCAGCTTGCCAGTGACAAGGGAATCCTCAAAAAATGGGCGGACAAGTACGACATCAAAATCGAGTTGGTTCTCATAAATGACTACATGGAGTCCATAAACCTTTACACGGCCGGCAAGTTTGACGCGTGCGCGATGACAAATATGGACGTGCTGACGATCCCGGCAGTGGGTGGGGTTAATTCAACTGCGCTGATCATCGGCGATTTCTCCAATGGCAATGACGGCATCGTCATGAAGAACGGCTCGACCGTCGGTGACCTTAAGGGTCGAGAAGTGAAACTGGTGGAACTCTCGGTGTCACATTACCTGTTAGCTCGCGCTTTGAGCATGAACAACATGAATGAGCGCGAAATGAAACTGGTCAACACATCCGATTCGGACATAGCCGCTGTTTTTGCTTCAGACCCCAACGGTGCGGCGGTTACCTGGAACCCGCCGCTTATGCAATGTCGGAACGTGAAAGGGGCCAAGCTTCTCTTCGATTCGAGCCAGATTCCGGGCGAGATCATAGATCTAATGGTTGTGCGAACCGACACGTCCGACAAGCTGAAGAAAGCGTTGGTCGGCGCCTGGTACGAGACCATGTTATTCATGGCCAACCCCGGCAAAGAGGGTAAGGAGGCCATTCAATCAATGGCCAAATTTGCAGGGGGCACGGAAGCGGAATTCCGGGCTCAATTGCGTACCACGAGGATGTTCTATGAGCCTGGTCAAGCAGCACAGTTCGCCAGGAGCGAAGACCTTAAGAAAACTATGGAATACGTGCGAAGCTTCTGCTTTGATCATGGCTTGTACGGGCAAGGGGCCGCTTCCAAGGACGCCATTGGGATACAGTTTCCGGATGGGTCCACGATGGGCGAGAGAAAGAATGTGAAATTGCACTTCGACGCGTCATACATGCAAATGGCAGCGGAAGGCAAGCTTTGAAGCGGAATGGCAGCAAACCGCGTGAGGAGCCCTTACTGTGAGAGAAGAAGGTCCACCGGCCCACGTTGAAAGCATGCCGGACAAGCCAAAGCCGGCCGCTCTCACTGAAAAGTAATGGGGCAACGGGAGCCGTCCTGTGAGAAGAATTCCGAGATTCTGGGGCCTTCATGCGCGGCCATCGCGATTTATGAAGCTGGTTCTAGGGTTGATCCCCTTTGCAATTCTCGTGGGGGGATACTTCATGGCCTCCCATGTGCGGTTGGACAGCAACCCCGACGACAAGCTCACCCCGTCCGCATCCAAAATGGTCGAGGCCGTTCACACCATGGCCTTCACTCGGGATACGCGCACCGGCCGGTTTCTCATGCTCACCGATACCCTGGCCAGCGTGCGGCGCATCGTCATAGGACTGGGATTGGCGTCAGTGGTGGGACTGATCTTGGGAATGGACAGCGGTGCATTCCCAGGGATCAGCGCGACCCTTATGCCTGTCATAAGATTTCTCTCCATCGTGCCTCCGCTGGCCGTTCTGCCCATTTTGTTCGTCGTCTTCGGGGTAGGCGAACTAGGCAAAGTCATGCTGATCTTTCTGGGATCGGTGTTCGTAATCACCCGTGACGTGCAGCAAGAGACGGAGCAGATCCCGAAAGAACAGATCGTCAAGGCATTGACGCTGGGCGCGTCCCAGATGCAAGTGCTGTACACGGTACTGCTACCGCAAATCATGCCCAGACTGCTCATTGCAGTGCGACTCAGTCTTGGGGCTGCTTGGTTGTTCCTGATCGCTTCGGAGGCTATAGCGTCAACCGATGGCCTGGGATACCGGATATTTTTGATGAGGCGCTATCTCGCCATGGACGTGATCATCCCTTATGTCTTGTGGATAACGTTCCTGGGATTCTGTATGGACGCGTTACTGAGGTTGGTCGTAAGCTGGAAGTATCGTTGGTTCGTCGCTTCCCAATGAAGTACCGGAGCATGCCCGTAAAACCCGGAAATGGAAAGATCCTTGTCATCAGCGATCTGTACAAGTCGTACGGAGACAAGGCTATTCTCGACAATGTGGACCTTTGCGTCACCGCGGGGGAACTGTGCACGATCGTCGGTCCCAGCGGCTGCGGAAAGACGACCCTTCTCCGGATAATCCTTGGAGAAGAGCTGTCATCGAAGGGGGAAGTGCTCATCAACGGTGAGCCCGTAGGATTTCCAGGACCGGAGCGCGGGATAGTCTACCAAAAATACTCGCTGTTCCCGCACCTGACGGTTCTGGAAAATGTAATGCTGGGCAAGACACTGAGTGCGGGGTTTCTTGCCGGACTTCTCCGACGCAACGGGTTTCGTGAGGAAGCAATGTACTTCCTCGAAAAAGTCAAGCTTTCGGAACACTGGGCGAAATTTCCTCACGAATTGTCGGGGGGTATGCAGCAGCGTGCGGCCATAGCCCAGTCCTTGATCATGAAGCCACACATTCTCCTGATGGACGAGCCGTTCGGCGCGCTGGACCCGGGAACCAGAGAGCAGATGCAGCTCTTTCTCCTGGAACTTTGGGAAGAGTTCGAGATGACGGTATTCTTTGTCACCCATGATTTGGAAGAAGCCGTGTTTCTGGGAACGCGAATCATAGTGCTTTCACAATATTACCGAGACGGCAGGCACGTCGCTCCCAACCATAGGGGCGCTCGAATAGTCTCCGACTACCCCTTGGCCCGCAGAGCCACGTCAACGGTCGTGAAAGAAACCGCCGAGTTTGGAAGACTGATCCAGCAAATCAGAAGAGAGGGCTTCGATCCCCAGTACTGTCAGCATGTGAGCGAATTCAACCTGAGACACCCGGACTCCTTCCAGACATTGTCAGAAGAAGAAATGGAGCGGAATTAGCAAACGGCTTCATTGCACGTTCGTCGCTCACGCTAAGCTCGATCCGGGCTGCATGAATTTTGTATGCAAACGCCTCTTTCGGGGGTCTGTCATTTTTACCCGCAGCCGGACAGAGACCCTTTCTTCACACGGGAATCCCAACAGCGCGCGTCATGGTGATAGCGGGCCGCGGTAAAGGTAAGCCAAAACTATTTTATTATGGCCCCTTCATCCACGGATAGCTTCTTTTCAAATTCGTCCCAGAACTCTTGTTCCGACCTGCGCCAGTCAGATCCGAAGCGTTTGTCGAAAACAGTAATCACCTCGTCAAGTGCCTTCCTCCACACGGACTGATAGTTCAGCTTCAAAACATCCTCGAGAAACGGGATCAATGACCCGAGCTTGTTCTTGGGCAGGTAGGCTCGAGCCCCAAGCTCAATGGATTGTTTCATCGTGTCGGGGCTCAGGGCGTGCGCGGTGAGCATCACAACCGGAAAACCCGAAGTCGTGGCAATTTTGAGCAGGTCGAATCCCCTTACGCCCATGATGTCGAGGACTACCAAATCATATGTGTAGGAAACGAGATGCTCCATTCCCTTTTCATAAGTCGTGACCGTGTGAAGCATCAGATCGGGAACATCTGCAAGTTCCTCGCTTATGATGTCCAACACATCTTGTTCGTCATCTACGACAAGGATCATTTTGCCGCTTAAGGTTTCGGAAGTCGGCATGAAATACCCCCTAAGAGATTTGAAATTTCGTCAAGCAAGCCGCAAAACGGGAACTATGATGCCGCTTGCAGGGTCGAGCTTATTTAAGTGGAAGATCGGTCGCGGGATTGCTCCCCTGGCCCCGAAAAATCACACGGCATTGTATGCCACAAGACCTTGAATAATCAAAGCCGGCGCCTCAAGGGTCTGCGGAGTGTTGGTCCCGACACAGAATCAAGGCTTGGTCATGTCAACTTACCACATCGCCCCGGACAGCGTGAAACGAATTCTCCGCGGTTCGCGCTTTGCGGGGTCATGATACCCTTGCATTTGCTTTTCAACGGCCGCCGCGGGTCCTATAATCGATAAATTCGGAGGACGGATTCATGTGCGGACGATTCGTATTGATGACGCCGGGGAAGAGCCTGGCAAAACTTTTCGGGCTTGAAGAAGAGCCTGACCTGGGACCTCGGTACAACATCGCACCCACGCAGCAGGTTGCAATCATCAGGCGAGGCCCGGAAACGCTCAGGCGCCGGCTTAGCCTGGTAAGGTGGGGGCTGGTTCCGTTCTGGGCAAAAGATATCTCCATAGGCTCCAGACTGATCAACGCGCGGGCCGAGAGCCTCCCCGATAAGGCTGCGTTCCGCTTGGCCTTCAAGAAGCGGCGGTGCCTTGTCCCCAGCGATGGCTTCTATGAATGGGAAAAGGGAAAGGCCGGGCAACGGCGCCCCTACTTTATCACATCCGCGGACGAGGAACCGTTTGCTTTCGCCGGACTTTGGGAGAGCTGGACATCGCCGGAAAAGGAAGTCATCGAATCCTGCACCATTCTCACCACAGACTCCAATGAACTGGTACTGCAAGTTCATGATCGTATGCCCGTCATTTTAGACGCAAAGGACTATGATATCTGGCTCGATCCGGACAATCAGGAACCGGACTTATTGACACCGCTCTTCAAACCCTTTCCTGCCGAGAAGATGAAGAGCAGACCTGTCAATCCGAAAGTGAACAAGGCCTCCTATGACGCACCGGATTGCATCGAACCGATCTTTCCGGATGAACGCGCGTGACCCTTGGCAGAATTTCCGCCTCGTGGAGCCCCCCTCTTGCTCCAAAAAAAACCGGGATGATTGTCCCGGCATTTAAAAGGTTTAGTTAGGTGTCGTGCGTCCTTAGTTTAAGGAGCACTAATAACATAGCAGATAGTCACATGGTTTGTCAAGTGGTTTAGCCCAGCCTGTGGCTCAACGCATTTGAGATGAGCCAAGAGCAGACCTAGCCCGTCACCCTCTCTCGGGCCGGTCTGCTATCGCCTCGGCTACACGATTACCAATCCAGTTATCTTCAGCGGCTATGGACATCCTACTAATAGGCACTCTGTTAGAACGAAAGGAGCCGCCACTATGGAGCCAACCACATCCAACAGACCATCAGAGCTTCTGGCTGCGGTTCTTGCCGGCCTCACCGGCTCTGTCGCGCAGAATGTCCCTGAAACTCCTCCGGACGTCGCGGGAGTGCACCATGCATTCGCAGGCACGCAATTGGTCGCGGTGGATGCCTCAGCTGCTGCAAAAGCAGGTTGGGGCCCGGACGCATTTACAAGAAACAGTCCGACCACCAGGACAACCATTACGCCGATATATCGTTCAATTTTCATGCTAAAGCCTCCATCTCATGCTTTAGATATTCCTGTGCACAACAGTCCTTCAATTTATTCCAATGTAGATGCGGTTTTTTTCAAAAGGATTCGAGCGGGCCTGAACGCCTTCGATTTTCTTCATGTCCGAACAGGATTTGGAGGGACTTTTTGCCAACAGGGACGTGGAATTTCGTGCTCCAATGCAATAGAATGCGGCCAATCTTAGCACTTCCATCTGAGGAGAAGATTCATGGAATTTTGGATTGGACTCTCTGTTGGAATGCATCTGGGCAAGGCAATTGCTGATTATTTGGAGAAGTTCGTTGAGGCCTGCGGGCTTTTGGACCCTGCCACGGCGAAGAAGGCGAAAGAAAAGATCGAACGGACGGGTGAGCTAGCCGATATAGTTGAAAAGTTAGTGGTTTAGAGAGTAACAGGCTTTGACTGGGGGGCAGGGCTGCTCTTGGCCCATGTGTATGCCTGCACCAGCACGCGCCAGGCCAAGATGAGCCAAGAGCAGACCTGATAATCATAAAAAGGCGCCTCTGAGTCGGGGGGTGTGATATCCCCGACTTGCCATTAACCAAAGGAGGCGCCCAATGGAAGTGTATGCGGCGATTGATCTTCATGCAAGCAACAGTTTT